>JBFMHI010000008.1 GCA_040753085.1 bacterium
GGCACGAAGACACGAAAATTTGTGTCTCTGTATCTCCGTGGTGAGGTGAACGGTTACTATTTCAGGTAACTACTCAGGAAGATAAACTGAAGGCGATAGAAGGGGGGAAATTGTTTCCGGGGGGGGGATATGTTGAAAAAAATAAACACTGCTTAAAAAAATAGACACGTCCGTATGAGATCAGTGAGGGCAGATAGTTGCACTTATTTTACCCTCAAAAAATCAATTAAATGTTGTTTTTTTTGAACACGAGAGGGAAGGGGAAAATGAGGAAAAGAAGGGATAATTTAAAAATTTATCATCCGTAAGTTTTTGTAAATCAAGATATTGCAGTAGAGGGGTTAAGTTTTTGACCGGATTCTAATTAGTTGGCATAAAATTTGCTATACTAAAAAGAAAAGGGGTTAGTGTCTCCTTAACCCAAGAAGGTATCTCACGATCACTGGCACCTAAGACTAATACAAACTACAGCTATCATCCTACCAGCGATTCCTGAAACGAAAACACCAGTCATCTCGGAAAGTAACCGTTCAGCACATGAGGCTGGATGCTCGATCCTCGATGCTGGTAAAGAATCCAGTATCCAGAATCGAGCATCGAGTTTGTGCCTTAGTGGCTGAACGCCTACAATTTATTTATATGAAAGAGGCATTAAGATATCTGGATAATGCAAAGGAAATATTAAAGTCTATCCCAAGAGAGAACAATACATATACAGACATCAAACCGGTTAGAGAGGTCTTTGGTGTTGCCTATCTTGCTATTCTTGAGGCAATAAACTGGTATCTTATAGAAAAGAAGGGCTTTACAAAAAAGGAACTACCAAGATCAATAGATGCTTATAGGGATGCATTAAAGAAGCATCTATCAGTCCATGATGGGAAGTTAATGATAGAATTTGAGAAGCTCTATGATGGCCTACATATAGCAGGTTATTATAGGGGGCTTATTTATGATACCCAGGCAGTTAAGGATTATCTGAAGGCAACAAAAGCCTTTATTGAGAAGATAGGAGGAGGTATTTTTTAAACCAATTGCTTTTTAGAATATAACTCTTAGAAGAAAGGAGGGGCTCTATCAAAATGAAAACAAGAAGGGAACCGTATTACGGTCGGGCGCCTTAGGGGTAAGGTGGGGTAGTGACCCATTTCTGGAAGTGCGGAATGCAAGTTGGAAAGGGGGTAAGAGAGAACCCCTTAACCTTAAAAAAAGAAGGAGGTTGTAATGACCGATAAGCCAAAAAATTTTTTGATTTCAGCCGTAGCGTTAGCCTCAGTGCTGATATTAGTAGGCGTAGGTTTGGCCCAGGCGGATGTAAGTAATAAGATCATCTGGCAGCAAGATCAGAATCTGGTTCCTGATACTAACTGGGACCTCTATGCCATGACCAACAATGAGAGCGACTCAACCCAAAAGACCGACTCGGCTAATACCAATGAAATCCATCCTTCAGCGGCCTATGATGGGTCAAAGGTCGTTTATGCTAAGTGGGATGGGACAGAGTACGATATTTACTATAAGACGAACGGCGGGGCAGAGACTAAGATAATTGACAACGGTCAATACCCGGCCCTGGGACCCTGTGATCAGGTGGCTTTTTGTCGCAACTTGATGATCTATACCTGTGATCTATCTGGAGGTAACCTATCAGGTGCGAAGGGTGTCGCGGCTGGAAATAATCAATGGCCTTCCATCTCTCCGGACGGCACCTATATCATCTTTGGGACCGATGAAACCAATGACAATCTCAACTGGGAGATTTATTCCATGAACTTCGATGGGACTGGCCTGACCAACCTGACGGTCAACGCGGCTAACGACATCGATCCAGCCTATAGTTTTGACGGCGCCCAGATTGTCTTTGCTTCCAACCGACTTGGTAACTATGATATCCACACGATGCCTGCCGGTGGGAGCCCCACCCCCACTCAGGTCACTACCAACACTGCGGTGGACCAGTATCCTTTTTATTCGCCTGATGGGAGCAAGATAGTTTTCACCTCTTACCGTGATGATAACAAGGGTGAAATCTACACCGTTCCCAGCGGTGGCGGCGCTGTAACGAGATTAACCACCAATAGTTACCATGATCGGTATCCCACCTGGGGAGGCACGGCCAGTGCGCCTGCTGCGCCCACTAATCTTGGCTTAAGTGATGTCACCGACAACTCCATTAAACTCACCTGGACCGACAACTCCTGTAATGAGGATGGCTTTAAGGTGAAGAGGAGCACGGATAATGTAACCTTTAGCGATGTCCTGGATACCCCGGCTTTATCCGGAAAGAACAACGTAATAGACTGGACGGATACGGGCGTGCTTAAGTGCACCCACTATTACTATTATGTCCAGGCTTGGAATGGGCAAGGCACGGCCAATTCCTCTACGGTGGATACCTCTACGCTCGACACCGTCCCGGCCGCACCCACCGGTCTTACAGGCACTACCTCGTGTTGGACCTGTTCGGATACCACCATTAGCCTTAGTTGGACCGACAATGCCCCCACCGGTGGTTGTAATGATGAGGACAGCTTCTCGATTTGGGCCGCCATAAGTGGTAACCCCCTCACCATAATGGATACGGCTCCCCAACACGTAGGGACGGGAGCGGTTACTGATCAGTGTTTTGAGGGGTTAACTTTGGACACCTGGTATGACATCAGGGTGAGCGCTGATAATCAATATGGTTTCTCAGATCTGTCGGATACGATTACGATTCCGACCAAGCCGGCACCACCGTCTGGCTTTATGGCAAATGCCCCGGCGGCTGATAGTAATGGTTGGCGCCAGATCGATCTCAGTTGGTCTGACGTCTCGACGATCAACGATGGTTACTACATTCAGAGGTATATTGTCCAGGGGACGGCAGCTAATGACCCGGTGGAGACGTGTCCGTGTAGTACTTGCGATACGGCTACTCACTACGTCCCGGATGGCTCGGCCATCAAGCTGGTGGGTACGGCTGTTGACAGCTATCCTGATAGTATAGGTCTTTTGCCCAAGACCTGTTACTATTACCAGATAAGGGCTTATGTTGAGTATTACAACGGATCAGATACGACGGAAGCCACCTGCCATTGGGAGGATTCTAATTGCACCAACACCACGGATACGAATCCACTACCACCGTCTGGGCTTTCACTCTCAGAGGTGGATACGGATTCCATCAAGATCAGTTGGACGGACAATTC
Organism: bacterium; assembly: GCA_040753085.1. Taxonomy (NCBI): domain Bacteria; species bacterium. Next base: position 3,192 of record JBFMHI010000008.1, read on the forward strand.
CGGAACCTACTACTACCAGCAGGAGGACAGCTTCACGGTTTACAGGACGGTTAATAACACCGGCGCCATTGAGGTGGCCGCTCAGGCCGGGAGTGGATCAACCGTAAGCACGACTGATACAGGTTTAACACCGGGAACCCAATACTGCTATACCGTGAGCGCCTGGAATAGTATCAGCGAGGATACAGCTACGGCCACAGTCTGTGCTACTACCTGCGAGACTGACCCGAATAAACCCACCGGCCTCAGCAAGAACGTTATCTCATCCAGCCAGATCGATCTGAGCTGGACCGACAACGCCGATAATGCGGACACGGATGAAATCTGGGCCAGCCAGGATGGAGGCGCATGGGCCAAACTGGGTGATACCACTTCTCTGGTTGCTGCCCTGCCCGCCACTAACACTTACTCGGCGACAGGCCTGGTTGGAGGCAGTAACTACTGCTTTAAGATAACGGCAGTGGCCGACAATACAGGAGGGTGTAGTCCCACGCAACTTACTTCTGACTCGGATTCAGCATGTGCCAGCACCAACGTCTCCAATATTTGGGTTGACGGTCCGAGCAATAATGGCGCTTCTGAGTGCGGACACGATACTGATGGTATACAGGTACCCAGCCAGTTTAGTACTAGGGTGAAGCTGGATTACGTGAAGGATCTGAATACCATCCAGTTCGATGTCACCTATGACAACAGCGTGGTGGAAACCGTATCGGTAAGCCTGGGTAGTAAGTTCAGCGGAGCCTCCATGGTATATAACGATGTTCCGGGGACAGTGAGCGTTAATATCCATATACCGGGTGGTCCCCCACTTCCGAAGGTTGATTGCCCCACGGGATGTGATGTCATCACCTTAGTGCTTAAGACGGTGGCTGGCCTCGCGCCTGACACCTGGACCTTGCTGGATGTAATAAACACCCAGATGTCCGATAATACGGCCCACCCGATCACGGTGGTGAGCGAATGCGGTGACACGCTATATGTGCCGGTGGGGGCTGGTCCCCTACTGGGTGATGCCAACTGTGATGGTGATACCGACGTCACGGATGTAACCTATATGGAATACGCCCTCGTGGGTGACCCTGCCTATCCGGTCTGCAACGTCTTTAACCTGGATACTACAGGGAATGGTGAGTTTAATGAGAATGACATCACCTGTCTGCAGAGGCTGCTGATTGGACTGGATTGCAGCGGCCTGCTGGCTCCGACCCAGTTCCCCGAGGCAGCTACGGGAACGGTCAGAGAGGTGGCCTTTATGGTTGAAGGCATAGCCGACTTAGACGTGGCCTACCTGGATGTAAGCTATGGTAAAGGTATCCAGATCACGGGTATCACGGCTGGAGACCTGACCAAAGGCGCCACGCCGATCTTCAACCTCGAGGACGGCCGGGTACGGATGATCCTGAATATGGCCGGTGTGAGCGGGGTAAGTGGCTCAGGTTCTATCTTCAAGGTCAGCTTTGTAGGCGAGGGAGAGTTCTCCATAGATCAGGTCGCCCTGGGCAGCGCTGAGGCCGATCTTATTTCGGCGGATGTGACCGCGCTGATCGCCGGCGAAGTGATCAAGGCTATTCCTACCAGGACGAAGCTCTACCAGAACTTCCCCAATCCTCTCAATCCAGAGACCTTGATTCCTTTTGATCTGGCTACGGAGGCCCAGGTAACCATCAATATCTACAACCTGTCCGGCCAATTGATCAGGACCTTGGATCTGGGCAAGCGGGAGGCCGGTTCTTATGTAGACAAGGATAAGGCCGCCTTCTGGAATGGAAGAGACAATGCCGGTGCGGAGGTATCCAGCGGCGTCTATCTCTACCAGATCAAGGCGGGTGATTTCACCTCGACCAGGAAGATGATAGTCCTGAAGTAATGGGGGACTGTCACTGTAGGAAGCTGGTGGTGGGTTTATCCACCACCAGCATCGATAAACCAAAGACCCCGGCGCTTCTCTTAGAAGACCGGGGTCTTTGGTTGTAAGGGGTAGTGATCGTCTTTAGCGTGAGATTTTGCTTGTGCCATATCCCGAACTATAAGTAATGTAATCGTTCACCACAGAGACACAGAGACAGGGAGAATGATTTTAGATTTTTCTCCGTATCTCTGTATCTCCGTGGTGAGGTGAACGGTTACCAGATAATTTCTATCTTGACAAGGCTGTAGGGGCACGTTGCAACGTGCCCCTACAGTAAGGGCGATTAGCGAATCGTCCTTGCAAAAGGAGGAGGTAGGGGCGAATAATTATTCGCCCCTACTAAAGAGACTTTACCCATAAATACTAACGTGACAAGGCACTATTGACCCCTAATCCAAAACCAATTTGAAAGGGGATGAGCGAGACTCTTACCCTCTGGAGGTTGTAATGACCGATAAGCGAAAGAAGTTTTTGATTTCAGCCGTAGCGTTAGCCTTGGTGCTGATATTAGTAGGCCTAGGTTTGGCCCAGGCGGATGTAAGTAATAATATCATCTGGCAGCAAGATCAGAATCTGGTTCCTGATACTAACTGGAACCTCTATACCATGACCAACAATGAGAGCGACTCAACCCAAAAGACCGACTCGGCTGATACCAATGAGGTCCATCCTTCGGCGGCCTATGATGGGTCAAAGGTCGTTTATGCTAAGTGGGATGGGATACAGTATGATGTTTACTATAAAACGAACGGCGGTCCAGAGACTAAGATAATTGACGACGGTCAATACCCGGCTTTGGGACCCTGTGGTCAAGTGGCTTTTTGCCGTCGTAAACTTACTGGGGGTGTCTGGTGGTGGGGGATCTATACCACTAATCTATCTGGAAGTGGCCCAGATGGTCCGTATTATGTTTTCTGGGGTGCAAATCATCAATGGCCTTCCATCTCCCCGGACGGCAAGTATATCATCTTTGCGACCGATGAAGAGGGGGACAATGATAACTGGGAGATTTACCAGATGGACTATGGAGGGGGTGGCGAGATTAACCTGACTAACAACTGGGCTAACGATATCGATCCGGCCTATAGTTTTGACGGCACCCAGATTGTCTTTGCTTCCAACCGAAGTAATCCTGATAACAGTAGTAACTATGATATCTACACCATGCCTGCCGGCGGGAGCGGCAGCCCCACTCAGGTCACTACCAACACTGCGGTGGACCAGTATCCTTTTTATTCTCCTGATGGGAGCAGGATAGTTTTCACCTCTTACCGTGATGATAATAAGGGTGAAATCTACACCATTCCCAGCGGTGGCGGCGATCCCGTCAATGTAACAAGATTAACCAACAATAGTTACCATGATCGGTATCCCACCTGGGGAGGCACGGCCAGTGCGCCTGCTGCGCCTATTAATCTTACCTTAAGTAATGTCGCCTACGATTCCATTAAACTCACCTGGACCGACAACTCCTGTAATGAGGATGGCTTTAAGGTGAAGAGGAGCACGGATAACGTAACCTTTAACGATGTCTGGGATTTCCCGGCTGTATCCGGAAAGGGCACCCCCCTGGACTGGACGGATACGGGCGTGCTTAAGTGCACCCAGTATTACTATTATGTTCAGGCTTGGAATGGGGTAGGCACGGCCAATTCGTCTACGGTGGATACCTTTACGCTCGACACCGTCCCGGCCGCGCCCACCGGTCTGAAAGGCACCACCTCGTGTTGGACGTGCTCGGACACCACCATTAGCCTTAGCTGGACCGATAATGCCCCCACGGCTGGTTGTAGTGATGAGGACAGCTTCTCGATCTGGGCCTCAATCAGCGGCGGCGCCCTCACCATAATAGATACGGCTCCCCAACACCCGGGGACCGGAGCGGTTACTAACCAGTGTTTTGATAACTTAGAGCCAGACACCCGGTATTCCATCAGGGTGAGCGCTGATAATCAATATGGTTCCTCAGATCTGTCGGATACGATTGTGATTCCTACCAAGCCGGCACCACCGTCTGGCCTTATGGCAAATGCCCCGGCGGCTGATAGTAATGGTTGGCGCCAGATCGATCTCAGTTGGTCTGACGTCTCGACGATCAACGATGGTTACTACATTCAGAGGTATATTGTCCAGGGGACGGCCGCTAATGACCCGGTGGAGACCTGTCCGTGTACTTGCGAAAAGGCTAACTATGTCCCGGATGGCTCGGCCATCAAGCTGGTGGGTTCGGCTCTTACGGACTATCCTGATAGTATAGGTCTTCTTCCCAAGACCTGTTACTATTACCAGATAAGGGCTTATGTTGAGTATTACAACGGATCAGATACGACGGAAGCCACCTGCCATTGGGAGGATTCTAATTGCACCAACACCACGGATACGAATCCACTGCCACCGTCTGGGCTTTCACTCTCAGAGGTGGATACGGATTCCATCAAGATCAGTTGGACTGACAATTCCGGGACCTTCTACTACCAGCAGGAGGATAGCTTCACGGTTTACAGGACGGTTAATAACACCGGCACCATTGTGGTGGACGCTCATGCCGGAAGTGGATCAACCGTAGACACGACTGATACAGGTTTAACACCGGGAACCCAATACTGCTATACCGTGAGCGCCTGGAATAGTATCAGCGAGGATACAGCTACGGCCACAGTCTGTGCTACTACCTGCGAGACTGACCCGAATAAACCCACCGGCCTCAGCTTGCAGGTCAAGTCATTCAGTCAGATCGACCTGACCTGGACTGACAACGACGATAGTGCGGACACGGATGAAATCTGGGCCAGCCAGGATGGAGGTGCCTGGGCCAAGCTGGGTGATACCATGCCGGTTGCCGCGGGCGCCACTAATACTTACTCGGCGACAGGTCTTGTCGGAGGTAGTAACTACTGCTTTAAGATAACGGCGGTGGCCGACAATACAGGAGGGTGTAGTCCCACGCAACTTACTTCTGACTCGGATTCAGCATGTGCCAGCACCAACGTCTCCAATATTTGGGTTGACGGTCCGAGCAATAATGGTCCTGAGGAGTGCGGGGGCGGTGAGGATGAGATACAGGTGCCCAGCCCGTTTATTAATACTACTAATACTAAGGTGAAGCTGGATTACGTGAAGGATCTGAATACGATCCAGTTCGATGTCACCTATGACACCATCGAGGTGGAAACCGTATCGGTAAGCCTGGGTAGTAAGTTCAGCGGAGCCACCGCGGTATATAACGATGTTGAGACACCGACAGGCCGGGCGCTGAAGGTTAATATCCATATACCGGGTGGTAGTCTCCCACTTCCAAAGGTTGATTGCCCCACGGGATGTGAGGTAATCACCTTAGAGGTTAAATTCGCGGGCGTCAGCCCCCCGTGGGGGGCATCTCTGGGAGTGGAAAACACCCAGATGTCCGATAATACTGCCCAACCGATCACTGTTGTAGGGGAATGCGGTGATTTTCTATATCTATGGGTATATAATCCCCGCCCGGGTGATGCCGACTGTGATGGTGATACCGAGGTTGCGGATGTAACCTATATGGAATATGCCCTCGTTGGCCACCCTGACTATCCGGTCTGCAACGTCTTTAACCTGGATACTACAGGTAATGGTGAGTTTAATGAGAGTGACATCACCTGTCTGCAGAGGCTGCTGATCGGACTGGATTGCAGCGGCCTGCTGGCTCCAATCCAGTTCCCAGAGATAGCCACGGGAACGGTCAGAGAGGTGGCCTTTATGGTTAAAGGCATAGCCGACTTAGACGTGGCCTACCTGGATGTAAGCTATGCTAAAGGTATCCGGATCACTGGTATCACGGCTGGAGACCTGACCGCAGGCGCCACGCCGATCTTCAACCTGGAGGACGGCCGGCTGCGGATGATCCTGAATATGGCCGGTGTGAGTGGGGTAAGTGGCTCAGGCTCTATCTTCAAGGTCGGCTTTGTAGGCGAGGGAGAGTTCTCCATTAATCAGGTCGCCCTGAGCAGTGCTGAGGCCACGCTTATTGGGGCGGATGTGACCACGATAATAACCGGCCAAGTGAGCCGGGCTATTCCTACCAGGACGAGGCTTTACCAGAACTTCCCCAATCCTCTCAATCCAGAGACCTTGATTCCTTTTGATCTGGCTACGGAGGCCCAGGTAACCATCAATATCTACAACCTGTCCGGCCAATTGATCAGGAGCCTGGATCTGGGCAAGCTGGCGGTCGGTTCTTATGTAGACAAGGAGAAGGCCGCCTTCTGGAATGGAAGAGACAATGCCGGGGTGGAGGTATCCGGCGGCGTCTATCTCTACCAGATCAAGGCCGGTGATTTCACCTCGACCAGGAAGATGATAGTCCTGAAGTAATGAGGGACTGTCACTGTAGGAAGCTGGTGGTGGGTTTATCCACCACCAGCATCGATAAACCAAAGACCCCGGCGCTTCTCTTAGAAGACCGGGGTCTTTTGCTGTAAGGGGCAGTGATCGTCTTTAGGGTGAGATTTTGCTTGACATCTCCCCAACTATTTATTATAATAAGTAATCAATATTAGCTTACCATTTAGTAAGCACTATTAAAGGTAAACAAAAGATGCTTACGGGAGAGGATAATGACGCAGCTTCCATTCCCTACAGGGGTTCCAGTCACGGGAGAAGACTTAATAGGTCGAGAAAAGGATGTGGCGGATATTTGTGATCTGGTAAAATTAGGGCAGAGTGTAATTCTTATTGCCCCTCGGAGATTTGGAAAAAGTTCTGTTTTACTGGAAGTCCTTCGGCGTTTGAAAGGGGCGGGTGTTTTGGTGGGGTTAGTGGATTTGTTTGATGTCTTATCTAAGAAGGAACTGGCTGAGAAGATTGTTGATTCAACCCTTGAAAATGTTAGGATTAAGCATTTTATTCGTCAGTTAAAGGAGGATGTAGTTAATGCCCTGAAGCAGATTGAAATAAAGCAGACCATTTCTGAGTTTGAATATACCATAGCTTTTTCAAATATGCAGAGAGACGAGAATGAGCTTCTGGAGAGTAGTCTGGACTTTCCTGAGGAATTTGCGGTCAAAAAAGGCAGACGGCTCGTCTTTGCTTATGATGAATTTTCCGATTTAGTCAAGTTAAACGGAGAATCCCTGTTAAAAAAGATGAGGGCTAAGTTTCAGAGGCACAAGAATGTTTCCTATATCTTTTCCGGGAGTCAGGAGAGTTTGATGAATGAACTCTTTTTGGGTAAGAGCAGCGCTTTTTTTCGATTTGGCAGGATATTTCGTCTAAAAGAGATACCTTTGGGGGCCTTTGCCAGATATATAGGTGACACATTTTCTAAATTAAAGATTAGAGTCCAGGATGAGTTGATTGACAAGATATTAGGCCTGACAGGGTGTCATCCTTTCTACACTCAACTTTTATGTCAAACTATCTACCTGGCGGTTAAGGGAGAGAAAGCTAAGGTGGATGAGGCGGATATAAAAGAATGTCATTACCGGGTAATCTTAGGCGAGAAGGCTTACTTTGAGGACCTTTGGAATAGATTGAGGGAAAGAAAATATGCCCTTTTAGTGTTAAAAAGTGTGGCCTTAGAAGAGGCGTCTCCTTATAAATTGGGACTTAATAAACAAACTGTTTATCGAGCCTTAACAAATTTAGAACGTCGGGGTTACATTTATCGGGGGGAAAACGGTAACTATCGAATGGTGGATCCTTTCTTTCGAGATTATCTTAGATTTCGCCGGCAGGAGCAGTAGGGGCGAAGGTGATAGCCAATAGGGCATTCTTCCCTATTGGCTATTGGCTCTTTAACCCAAAAGGACCAAAAGGACTAAAAGGACCAAAAGGACTAAAAGGACTAAAAGGACTAAAAGGACTAAAAGGACCAAAAGGACCAAAAGGACTAAAAGGACCAAAAGGACTAAAAGGACCAAAGGGACTATTGCCTATTGCCTTTGTGTCTTAGAGCCTTACTGGCTGAATAGTTACAAATAAAAAAGGAGGGAGATGAATGCGGTCGAAGGCTAAGCTTCATCTGGATGAGGGAGTTTGAGATAGGGAATAGATAGAATAAGAGACAAGAACTCTTACAATCATTGGTGTTTATTTACAGGTGGTATAATCTCCACTTTGATAAATAGTTGACGAAATATTTCCCTCCCCAAGTTAACTGAATTTTACATATCCCTGAAAGATAAAAGCAGGTAAATAGGCTGAAGGCTGAAGGCTTTTAGGAATAAATGCGGAGAACAGATGATTAGCCTTCAGTCTTCAGCCTATTTGCCTGAATAGTTACAAAAAATTTATAGATAGTTGGCACAAAAATTGCTGTATCAATAAGAGGCAGGGAGTATCGAGCATCGAGGATCGAGCATCGAGCTCCGAATTAGAAGGGGAGGCTGATTAATGAAGATTAAGGCAGGGAGTATCGAGCGTCGAGGATCGAGCATCGAGCATCGAGCTCCGAATTAGAAGGGGAGGCTGATTAATGAAGATTAGAAAACCGACGATAATAGCTACCTTATTCTTAACTTTAGGGGTCATTTTTGGTTTAGGGATAGGCGATGCCGAGGCAGGCGTCAATGTCACCTTTAACCCCTCCCGCACGGCTCTCTCACCAGGAGAGACCTTCTGGGTCACCGTGGATGTGGATCAGGTTGACAGCCCTATGTCCAGTGTCCATCTTAATGCCGTGGAGTTTGATGCCACCCGTCTTGAGGTCAAGGCTTACGAGGTGGGAGATCTGATGACCAGACCAGGGACCTATGTAGGCGGTTATGTTGACAATGAGCCAAATTGGCAGGGGAAAGGCTACGCTAACCTTCTTGTCCGTGAGTCGGGAACTTCTCCGGTGGGCGTCACCGGGTCCGGCTCGGTGGTCAAGGTAAAGTTTCAGGTAAGATCTGGGGTTAGCGGAACCGCCAAGATAGGTCTGACGGCAGAGCCTCAGAACCCTCTTGTTTCCTACAGGATTTTTCTAAAGGAGGTCTCTGGTAAAGAAATACCGGTCGATTCTATAACGCCTACTACGGTTCAGATTATGGGCCCACCTTCGCCGCCAACCAATCTGACGGCCACCACCGTGTCGAGCAGCCAGATCAGACTAAACTGGACAGACTCCTCGGATAATGAGGACGTCTTTGTTATTGAAAGGAAAGCTCCCGGGGCGTCATCCTATAGTGAAGTGACTACTGTCTCTGCTAATACGGAAGAATGGTTTGATACGGGTTTAGCTCCCAACATTCAATATTGTTACCGGGTAAAGGCCCGTAATGCGGTGGGTGATTCAAATGCCTCCAACGAGTCATGTGCCACCACCCAGGACGTGGCCCCCTCCAACCCTACCGGGCTGACGGCTACCTCTAAATCAACCAGTCGAATCGATCTGGCCTGGAATGATCTTGCTAATGAGGCGGGCTATGCCATTCAGGCCAGAACAGCCACAACTTCCTTTGCCGACATAGATACTGTTTCGGCCAACACCACTTCTTACTCTCATACCGGCCTTTCTACCAATACTACTTACTATTACCAGATACGGGCCTTTAATGCTATTGGTGTTTCCGGGTATTCCTCGACCGCGGAGGCCACCACTTACGATAATCCGCCCACCGCACCAACCGGCCTGGTTCTTTCCGGTGTTACGGCTAACAAGATAGATTTCAACTGGACGGATAATTCAAATAATGAAGCCGGCTTTGAGATCGAAAGAAAGACAGAGACCCAACCCTCTTACAGTTTGATAGATACGGTGGGCGCTGGAGTAACCAACTTCAGCAACACCGGCCTTGATCCTAATACCCATTATTACTACAGGGTCAGGGCCTGGAGTGTGAATATCGCCGGAGATAAGAATTGGTCCCCTTATTCCAATGCGGCTGATACCACCACCCTAGATATCCCACCTAATGCCCCCAGCGGATTGAGGGCCACCCCTAATTCAAGCAGCCAGATCACCCTTGATTGGACCGATAACTCGAATAATGAAACCGGTTTTAAGATCGAACGCCGAACAGCCGCTACCTCCTTTACGGAAATAGGCGCTTCTTCAGCTAATGTGAATCAATTTATTGATACAGGTCTTTCTCCAAATACAATTTACTACTATCAGGTCAGGGCCTATAACAACGCTGGGAATTCAGGTTATTCTAATACGGCCTTGGCTACGACTAACGATGTCCCACCTGCCCCACCCGGCAACCTCCAGGCGGCGGCTATTTCAGACAGTCGAATTGATCTTTTTTGGGCAGACAACTCCGGTAATGAGGATGGCTTTATTATTGAGAGGGGTTCGGCTGAGGGCGGTCCTTTTTCTAAGGTTGGCGAGGTAGATACGGGAACAACTACTTACAGCAATACGGGGCTTACTCCCAGAACCACTTATTACTACCGGGTAAAAGCCTATAATGGCCTCGGCCACTCGGCTCCCTCGAATGTGGCCAACGCCACGACTAATGACACCTTTCCCGCGGCCCCGTCCAATCTTAGCCTTTCTGATACTGGCATTTACTCCCTCAGGCTTAATTGGTCGGACAATGCTAATAATGAGACCGGTTTCCGGATCGAGAGAAAGACGGCCGGGGGTGCCTATATTCCAGTAGCCGAGATACCGGCGGCCAATACTACCACTTATCTTGATACGGGCCTTAATCCGGAGACAACTTATACCTACCGGGTCAGGGCCTATAATGGGGCGGGCAACTCGGGTTATTCCAACGAGGCCTCAGGGACTACCCTTCCCTCTCACTACACCCTTACGGTCAGCTCTATTTATGGAAGTCCGGCGCCGGGTGTAGGCCCTCATTCTTATGCTTCAGGGGCCTCAGTCACGGCTTCGGTTAGTTCGCCAGTTATTAATGGCACCACCCGCTATGTCTGCACCGGTTGGACCGGCACAGGTTCAGTCCCGGCCAGCGGAGGTGGCACCACCGTTACTTTCAATATTACCCAGACTTCGACTATTGCCTGGCAGTGGCGGGTTGAATACCAGCTCCTCACCGCCGTAAACAACCCTGAGTGGGGAGAGATATCACCAACCTCTGGAGGGTGGTATGAAGCCGACACCCAGGTCACTATCACCGCTACCCCAAAGACAGGCTATACTTTTTCGGGTTGGGCTGGCCACCTTTCTGGTTCGACCAATCCTGCTTCTCTGACTATGAACGGTCCCAAGTCAGTCGCCGCCAATTTCACCTCAGGCGGAGGCCCAACCGGTCAATGCGGGCTGACGGTCGTTTCTATCTATGGGAGCCCTTCGCCTGGTGTGGGAACTCATTCGTATGACAGTGGCACTTTTCTCACTGCCTCGGTTACCTCACCAGTAAGTGGCGGAGCCGGGATTCAATATGTCTGCACCGGCTGGACCGGAACCGGTTCTGTCCCGGCCAGCGGCGCTGACACAAGTGTTTTCTTTAACCTCACTCAAGATTCTACCATCACCTGGAACTGGAAGACAGAGTACTATTTGACCACCTCAGTTAATCCGTCAGGGGCCGGAGGTGTCACTCCCTCTTCTGGTTGGTATAAGGCGGGGGAGACGGTTAACTTGGCGGCTGTGCCTGAGGGATGCTTTACCTTCTTGGGGTGGACGGGCGACCTCTCCGGCCCAACCAATCCAAGCCCTCTGAGTATGAACGGCCCCAGGTCAGTCGCCGCCAACTTTAGCGGCCGCATGTGTCACGGGGCTGACGATAACTGTGATGATCAGATAGATAACTGGGAGCTGTTAGACCATATTGACCGGTGGGCGAATAACCAGGTGGATAATTGGGACTTACTTGATGCCATTGATATCTGGACCAGAGGGAGTGGGGCTTGTTCGGCCCCTGCCTCTGTTCCTGCCTTCTCTCCACCGCTTTTTAGAAGTCCTCCAAGGGCTTCATCGAACCCTCAGGTTACCGTTATCAGAACCCTGGATTGTTCCTCTGAGACCGCCATAGGGGGAGAGCTGGCCGTGGATGTTGATGAGTCTAACAAACCTAAGGGGATCATCATCGAGGAGTATATCCCGGTTAACTGGACTCTAATTTCTTCCAACCCTGACCCTGATGTCTTTAACCCCGCCACTGGCAAAGTGAGCTGGGTTTTCTATGGTTCCGGAATAACTGATCGGACTATCACTTACCAGGTTCAGGTAGGAAGTGGCAGCAAGGGCTTCAGGGGGCAGGTGTTTTACAATGACCCGACCGGGACCCCAATAACCAGGGATATCGAGGGAGATACCTCCTGCGAAGAAGAAGTTACCCTGACCGTTGTTTCTCCCTACGACAGCCCCTCGCCTGCAGCCGGAGTCCATTCTTATTCCCCGGGGACATCGGTGACCGCTTCGGTGACCTCTCCCGTAAGCGGCCCGGCCGGCACCCGTTATGTCTGTATGGGTTGGATAGGCACTGGCTCAGTGCCGAGCAGTGGCAGTAATACCAGCCTCACTTTTACCATTAATCAGGATTCCACTCTAACCTGGAACTGGAAGACAGAATACTATCTGACCACCTCGGTTAGTCCAGCCGGGGGAGGGACCATTAGCCCTTCCTCAGGCTGGTATGAAAGTGGTCAATCGGTGGCCCTAACGGCTGTGCCGGCGAGCGGCTATCATTTTTCCGGCTGGAGCGGTGATCTCTCCGGGATGACTAATCCGACTAGTCTAATTATGTCCGGTCCTAAATCAGTTACCGCTAACTTTAACCGTCCGCCGGTGGCTAATGCCGGTTCGGATCAAACGGTTGGTCTTGGGAGCCTGGTTGTTTTAGATGGTTCCTTAAGCAGTGATCCGGATGGTAATCCCCTCACCTATCAATGGACCCAAACCGCTGGACCAGCAGTTACCCTTTCTAATCCCACTGCTCAGAAGCCAACCTTTACCCCATTAACACCCGACCGCTACCATTTTCGATTAGTCGTCAATGACGGTCAACTGGACAGCAATCCGGATGAGGTAATTATCACGGTAACGGCCTGTGTCAACCAGTATGCCCTTACGGTATCTTCCGCTTATGACAGCCCGTCTCCTTCCACAGGGACACATTGTTACCCTCCGGGGACACCGATTACCGCTTCAGTAACCTCGCCGGTCAGCGACGGGACTGGTGTTCGCTATGTCTGCACCGGCTGGACCGGAACCGGTTCTGTCCCGGTCAGCGGCCCCGGAACAAGCATCGATTTTACTATCACTCAAGATTCAACCATCACATGGCATTGGAAAACTGAATATCAGCTAACTACTTCAGTTAACCCTGGCGGGGCCGGGACCATATCCCCGGCCGCCGGCTGGTATGAAGAGGGAATAATTTTAGCGGTCAAGGCCATTCCCTCTACCGGCTATGCCTTTACCGCCTGGAGCGGCGATCTTTCCGGATCAAACAGTTCTACTTCTTTGACCATGAATCTTCCGAAAACCATCACGGCCAACTTTCAACTAGTGCAGCTTATGGTGGTCAGCCTTAATGCCCCGGCTGAGGTTATTTACGACAGCGCTTTCACAGCCGCCGTAAATATAAATCAGATAAGCTCCCTTGATCACGGGAATATCCAGCTTGACTTTGACTCTAATCTTTTTAAACTTCTCTCCTTAGATAAGGGGAGTTTGATCTCGGGGGCCAGTTCAATCAGCAGCCTGTCAGGCGCCTGGTTTTTCTTTGATCTGCCTGAGGGCCCTGGGGTAAGCGGAGCCGGAACCTTGATGGAGGCAAAGTTCAAGGCCATTGGACCGCCCTCCTCGGTAGGTAAGATTGATATCTCGGACATCTCGCTGGGAGATGCGGCCGGTCAGGAGATAGTAGTAAACTCTGTGGTGGGGACGGAGGTGAAGATAAAGATTATTGATGATAAGCCTGCTCCGCCGACTAACCTTAAGGGGGAGGTCATTTCCCTGACCAGGATCGATCTGAGCTGGTCGGATAATTCAACTAATGAAGCCGGCTTTGAGATTGAACAAAAAAAAGGCACAGGCGGATATAGCTGGCTGGCCACTATCTCCGCTGGGGTTACTTTCTATTCTGATCAGCCTTTGTCTCCGGAGACTACTTACTGTTATCGGGTGAGGGCTTATAACAACCATGGCTATTCAGACTGGTCAAATGAGAGGTGTGCCACTACCACCGAGATGCCTCCGCCAAAACCGACCAATCTCAAGGCGGCGGCTGTTTCGCCTAACCAGATTGATCTGACCTGGAATGAAAATTCGGCTAATAACGAGCGGGGGTTCAAGGTAGAACGGAGTCTTACGGGCGGTGGGGCGGGATTTTCTCAAATTGGTGAGGTGTCGGCCAATGTGACCGTCTATCAGGACCAGGGGCTTAATCCCAAGACCACCTATTTTTATCGGGTCAAGGCCTGGAACAATCAAGGCGATTCGCCTTATTCCAGTGAGGCCTCAGCCACTACCCTTAGAGAAACCGGGCTCAAGATTAATGCCCCTGAGACTGTAGTTACTCAGGCCAGCTTTAAGGCCGTGGTAGAAGTGACGGCGGTTGATGATCTGAGTCTGGTCAGCTTCCGGATGAGCTTTGACCCAACTGTCCTTCGGCTTATTTCCACGGAGGCGGGGGATTTGATATCTTCCCTCAATCCAACTATCAGTTCTACTAATGCCTCAGGCAAAAGCACCCTCTGGATCAATATCCCCGGCGGGGTAAGCGGCTCTGGAGGATTGGTCAAGTTCGGTTTTGAGGCCATAGGGGCCGTCGGAGACTCAAGCCGGATCGAACTGGATAGCCTAATGTTAGTAGATAAGGCGGGTAGTAATATTCAGGTTGATTCGGTCCGGCCGGTCCAGGTGACCATAACCGGCAGCCCACCGCCTTCACCCACTAATTTGAGCGTAACTAGATTTGGGCAGAATAGTATCACCCTCGCCTGGCAGGACAACGCCTATAATGAAACAGGCTTTATTCTCGAAAGAAAAACCTCTCCTTATGCGGTGATAGCTATTCTCCCCGCTAACATCACTACTTATACCGATAGGGGTCTTTCTCCCGGTACTCTTTACTATTATCGGGTCAAGGCCTACAATGATTTTGGTGAATCCGGTTATTCCAATGAAGTTACACCTACCTGCTGCCCTTCTTTACCTGTTCCCCCAACCCATCTTACGGCGGCGATTATATCCAGCCGCCAGGTGGAGCTGGGGTGGTGGGACAATTCTGATAACGAAGCTGGTTTTAAGATCGAAAGAAGCCTAGCCACCAGTGGACTATATTCTGAGATAGCCGCTGTTCCCACCAACGTCAAAAGTTACATAGATACGGGCGTATCACCCTGTATCTCTTATTCTTACCGGGTCAAGGCTTACAACGAGGCTGGTGATTCTGATTATTCTAATGAGACCACTATTACCGCTCAGGGGAGTCCTGAATCTCCCTTAGGGCTGACAGGAGAGGCGGTCTCATTTACCCAGGTAAATCTTTCCTGGCCGGATTCAGATAATGAGGCCGGATATAAGATTGAAAGAAGCCAAAAGGGAACCAGCTTTACTCAGATAGGCATAGTGGACGCTAATGTCACTTCTTACAGCGACAGCGGACTTAACCCAGAGGTGGCTTATTGCTACCGAGTTAGGGCCTATAATGAATGCGGAGAATCAAACTATACTAATGAAGTGTGTCTCACCACGGGCGTGATGGTCAAAGTCGTAGCTCCAGCCACTGTTTCCTATGGAACTACCTTTGAAGCCTCAATAGAGGTCAGCCATGTGACCAGCCTGGATATTCTCCGGTTTAAATTGGAATTTAACCCCTCTGTCCTCCAGGTGGTTCCTCCGGTAAACAAAGGAACGTTAACCTCTCCGGTAGTGGAACCTATGGCTAACATTCAAAATGGAGAGGGGTGGCTGATGGCCATCATTAATCTGCCCGGAACGGCGGGCGTAAGCGGAGAAGGTTCAGTGGCCATAATAGAATTTAAAGCGATAGGGACTAATGGAGCCGTAAGTGAGCTTCAATTACCGGAATTTAATATGGGAGATAGTCTCACCAATCCAATCCCTATTGGGGAAATCATTCCAGCCCGGGTGGAGGTAATAGGCGGGCCACCTCAGTCCCCTTACAATCTAAAGGCCACCGCCATATCAGAAACTGGAATTGAGCTTGCCTGGCAGAGCCGCCCTGGAGATAAGCTCGGTTTTATTATTGAAAAGAGAAAGTTAGGTGAGACCTTCGGTGAACTAACCCGGCTGCCGGCTAATGTGACGACTTATACTGACTCCAACCTTGAATCTGAAACGACTTACTGCTATCAAGTCAAGGCCTACAATAACTATGGTGAGTCTGGTCTGTCCAATGAGGCCTGTGCTATTACGCCGGGACCGTTGGCGCCGCCGGATAATCTCTCGGCCGCGGCTGAATCAAGTAGTCAGATCAGGCTCAATTGGATGGATAATTCTACTAATGAGACCGGATTTAAGATCGAAAGGCGAAAAAAGGGCAGTAATATCTGGAATCAAATAGGCGCTACTCCGGCTAATGCCACGACCTATTTAGACAGCGGTCTGGAATCAGAGACCACTTATTACTACCAGGTCAGGGCTTATGAGGGGGCCAGGCATTCGGGGTATTCCAATGAGGCCTCGGCCACCACGCCTGGTTCTCTGCCGGCGGCGCCGGACAATTTGCGGGGACAGGAAGTGCTTCATAACCAGATAAAGATAACCTGGCGGGATAATTCGACTAATGAAACAGGTTTTAAGATTGAGAAGAGAACAGGGGCGGCCGGGTCATTTGACCAAATAGATACTGTCTTTGCCGGGGTGACTGTTTATCAGGATACTGATGTTAATCCGGAGACTTCATATTACTATCGGGTCAGGGCCTACAATCAAGGGGGGGATTCGGCCTATTCCAATATAGTTTCTCTTCAGACCCCGCCGTCACCTCCAGTGCCGCCCAGTGACCTTACGGCAAACGCTGTTTCCAGCAGCCGGATAGATCTTTTCTGGCAGGATAATTCCCTGAATGAAGACGGCTTTAAGATCGAACGACGTCTTGACCTGCCCGATAACTGGGTTCAGATCAAAAAGGTGGGGGCGGAGGTAAATCAATATCACGATATTGAGGTAAGCCATTCTACAACTTATTACTATCGAGTGAGGGCCTCCAGTGATAAAACAGGCGATTCCGAATATTCCAACATAGCTTCGGTTGCCACGTCTCCTTTGCCAGAAATCTCCCCGGTCAAGTTGGCCTTTGCCTCGGATAGAACAGGGGATTATGAAGTCTACCTGATGGATGATAATGGGGGGGCAGTGACTCAACTGACTGATGCACCCGAGGCCCAGGATTGGCAGCCGGCCATCTCTCCCGATGGAACTAAAGTGGTCTTTGTTTCCGATCGAGAAGGTAGTTATGATATCTACTTGATGGGGGCGGGAGGGACCAGCTTGACAAGATTAACCAGTGATCCGGCTGAGGATATTGAGCCTGCCTTTTCGCCTGATGGAACTCAGATAGTCTTCAGCTCCAATCGGGATGGTGATTATGAGATCTATTGGCTGAAGGTGAACGATCCAGAGCCGCCGACCCAGTTGACCCAAAATACAGCCCAGGATCATTCGCCTGCCTTTTCCCCTGATGGCACTCAGATTCTCTTTGTCTCTGATCAGGATGGCAACAACGAGATCTATACTATGGATGTGAATGGCTATGGGGTTTCCCCCTTAACCTCCACTAACTATCCGGTGGATAACTCTCAGCCGTGTTTTTCCCCGGATGGCGCCAGGATCGCCTTTAGCTCTAACCAAAACGGGAATGACGAAATCTATGTAATAGATAGTAACGGCGAAAATCTGGAAAATATAACCAACCGTTCATCGGCTGATATGGATGCCGCCTTTTCGCCCAACGGAAATCTGATTGCCTTCACCTCTGATCGTGACGGCCACCAGGAGATATATCTTATCAATATCGCCCAGGGGGGAGAGCCGAAGAATCTGACTAACCACTCGGCCAGGGATATTCACCCATCTTTTGGCCTGGCTGGTTTACCTATGGCTCCGGCAAATCTCTCCCTCCGGAAGGTAGAGGATAGCCAGGTTGAACTCCAGTGGCAGGATAGATCCATTGATGAGCAAGAGTTTGTCATCGAAAGAAGGATCGAGGGCGGGTCTTACTCTCAGAGAGCGGCGGTCGGTCCTGGGATTACCACTTACCTGGATTCTGTTACTCCAAAGATCGACTACTGTTATCAGGTTAGGGCCAAAAATGAATACGGCGCCTCAGAGCCATCCAATGAGGTCTGCCTTTCTGACTGCTGTTTGGCTCCGAATCCACCGGCCGGTCTTTCAGCCGAGGTTGTATCAGACCGCCGGATTAAGTTGACCTGGACTGATAATTCTGATAATGAGAGCCACTTTAAGATTGAGCGAAGTAGAAACGGAAACGATTACTACACGCTGTCCGTGGTGGGCGCTAATGAGACTACTTACAATGATTCGGATTTTGACCCGGGGTCTGACTACTATTACCAGGTCAGGGCGGTAAATGCTCAGGGAGAATCCGATCCGTCAAACGAAGCCTTGGCTAAGGTCGCTCTCCCGCCTCCCACCAATCTCACGGGGAAGCGTTTATCAGACCGTCAGGTTAAACTAACCTGGCAGGATAACTCGGAAGATCCTGAAGAAGACGGTTTTTCCATTGAAAGAAAGACTGAGGGGGGGAGGTATGCTGAGTTGGCTGCGGTAGGCCGGGATGAGACCACTTATCAGGACACCGGCCTGGAGGCGGAGAAAGCTTATTATTATCGGGTCAGGGCTTACGATAATTTGGGCAGGAGGTCAAAACATTCTAACGAGGTTAAGGTGCCACTTTTCTCAGAGGCGTTGCCAGTATCAAATGGTCTTATGGTTTATCCCAATCCTTTTTTTTATAGGGAACATAACCAGCTTACCTTTGAAGGCGATATTTCAGTCGGCGGTAAGATTTGGATTTATACGCCGGCGGGTGAATTAGCTCAAACCCTCTCTATTGATACCTTAGAAGATAACAATGCCAATGGGCAAAAGGTGTTTACCTGGATTAATCCAACTAATGAACAAGGCGAGAGACTGGCCAGCGGCATTTACATTTACCTCCTCAAAGGTCCAAAGGGTAAGGCCATAGGCAAATTGGCAGTCGTGCATTAATCTCCCCCTGATCAATTAACTTACCGCTTTTTTGACTTTTATCCTTGACAAAGCTGAGTTAAGGTGGTAGACTTAAAACATGTAATGAAAGCGATGGCTATTTTGGTTTCCAGTTTATTTTTGTGGCCACCCCCTGCTTTGGGCTTATCGTTACCCACAAATTGGGTAAAAGGATGGGGTAAACAAGGATAAACCACGAAGGACACGAAGTAAAACTAAAGAGGGGATTAAAAGTGCAAGTTTTTTCCTGCGCCTTGTGGGGGCTTGACTTGATGGAATACTATTATTCCGTAGATTGAAATCTACGGCTAAGATACTGTAGCCCTGCGGGCTTTCATAATGTTTTATTTTAAAATAATGTATTTGATAACCGCACAGGTCGAAAACTTTATTGACTTTAACTATTTAAAATGATACAATTTTAAAGGGAGATAAAAGTATGGCTATTTCATTGATAAAGGAAGAACAAGAGCATATTATCAGAGTATTGCCCATATTATTAAAGAAGGATGAGCAATTTAAAACCTCGCTCTATTCCATCCTAAGTGAGACCTTTGTTAAAAAGGATGACTTTTCTGAGCTTAAGGATATTGTAAGAGAGATTGGAATAAAGGTTTCTGAACTTGCAGAGGCACAGAAAAGAACAGAACTAAGGGTTAAGGAATTAGCCGAGGCCCAGAAAAGAACAGAAGTAAGGGTTGAGGAATTAGCCGAGGCCCAGAAAAGAACAGAACTAAGGGTTAAGGAATTAGCCGAGGCCCAGAAAAGAACAGAAGTAAGGATTGAGGAATTAGCCGAGGCCCAGAAAAGAACAGAAGTAAGGGTTGAGGAATTAGCCGAGGCCCAGAAAAGAACAGAAGTAAGGGTTGAGGAACTAGCCCAAGCCCAAAAGAGAACAGAGGAAGAATTAAAGGCCCTCAGTAAAGAGGTAAAAGCCCTTACAGAAGATGTAAAAGCCCTTACCAAGTCCCATGAAGATCTCACTATATCCCATAAAGACCTTGCCAAGAAGGTAGGTGGTCTTGACCATACTGTTGGTTTTAGGCTTGAAGATGAATCCTTTAAGGCACTACCAGGTCTCCTTAAAAGGGATATGGGCTTGGAGATTATAGGAAGGCTTAAGAGAGACTATATTGAGATAAAGAAGGGGAGATATATAGAGGTGAACATCTTTGGAAAAGGAAAACTGAATGGTAAGGAATACATTATTATAGGCGAAGCAAAGTCCCAGCTTAAAAGAAGGGATGTTGATGATTTTATAAAACATGGAGAAATGGTAAAGAAATATGTAACTCAGGAACAGATAAGGCTCCTTGTAACCTATCAAGCCCATCCAAGTGTTCAGGATTATGTTAAAAAAGAAGGAATATCTCTATATTTTTCATATGAATTTTAAATAAGGAAAAAATTGGCAGAAGTCTTGACTTCTTTAGTTTAGAGAGGTATTACGGATAGAGGGTTTGAATTCATAATCCGAAGTCCGAAATCAAATAAGGGGGATATTTGTAAATGAAGGCCACTGGATTTTTGAAGGGAGGCATAATTCTCTTAATTACCTTAACTCTTGGGGCGGCGACAGGATGGACGAGTAGTTATGAGAAGGCCGGAACGGCTGGGGCTGTCTTTCTCAAGAACAGTTTGGGCGTGAGGACAGCCGGCTTGGGCGAGGCATATTGTGGAGTCCCGACTAATCTTGAAACCATTTACCTTAATCCGGCTGGACTGGCCGGCTTGAACCAGCCGGAATTCGGAGGGGCAATTTATGAGCGTTTCGTAGGCATAAAGCAAGGCTCATTAGCCCTGGCCATTCCCTGGAACCAAAGGACCCTTGGCTTGGCGGTTATTTACTCTAATTCAGGGGATATAGATGGACGTGATGCCCAGGCAAATCCCACAGGCAGTTTTAATGGAATAGATTATGCCTTTTCGGCTTCCTTGGCCGGAGGAATGATGAGCCGCCTTTCTTACGGGGTAAGTTTGAAACTAATCAATCTAAAGATCAAGGATGATGCGGCTAATTTAGGATACGTCCTTGATGTAGGCGGGCTATATCAGACTAACTTAGCCGGTCTTTCCCTGGGCTTTGCCCTTCAAAATCTGGGTAATAAGATAAAGTTTTATGAGGAAGGGGATGATCTTCCGATGAGCTTCCGGATAGGGGTGGCCTATAATCAGGAGGCTCTGACCCTGGTTTCTGATGTGGCTAAGGTTAAAGATAGTGCCATCTCCTTAGGATTAGGGGGAGAATATCGGTTCAAAGAGATGCTTGCGGTTCGAGGCGGTTATCACTTAGAGGATGGCCGAGACAATGAGGGATTAAGTTTTGGTCTGGGTGCCAACTTGGCCCAAGAGACCTATCAAGTTCAATTTGATTACGCTTATATCCCTTACGAGAACCTGGATGACATTCATCGCCTCTCGGCCAAGATAAGATTTTAAGGTAATATTCAACCAATAGCCGTAACTACTCAGCCACTAAGAGCCTATCTCAAAACCTGGGCGCGATGAAAGCCGATAGAAGAGGCAGCTACAATTGCCGATGGATAGATGCGCGCCAGTAGTCGCTTCCCTAACGGCCGCGGCTCATATCGGTTTTGGGATAGGCTCTAATCACTAAAAAGAAAGGAGTATTTACCCGAATGGGCGGAGAAGCTATTATCGAGGTTACTGACCGCGATTTTGATCAAGAGGTGTTGCAATCTTCTGAATTAGTGCTGGTTGATTTTTGGGCACCCTGGTGTGGCCCCTGTCGCATGATGACTCCGGTTATTGAACAGATAGCGGCCCAGTATTCAGACCGAATGAAGGTAGGCAAACTGCTTACTGATAAAAATCAAGCTACCGCCGTAAAATACGGGGTGATGAGTATCCCTACCCTTATTTTCTTCAAGGACGGTAAGGAGGTTGATCGAAGTATCGGGGTTGTCTCTGCACAAGAACTTAAGGAAAGGATCGAAAAGCTGCTTTAGCCTTCTCAGCCTTCAACCTTCGGTCTTCAGCCTAAGATTGGCCACGGCATTCAGGTCTAACGAGGCGAATTTACCCTGGATATATTTGTAATACGCCACTCCGGCGATCATAGCGGCATTATCAGTGCAGAGGCTGGGGGAAGGGAAGTAGACCTTCATCCCTCCTTGGGATACTTCGCGGGCCATACTTTCCCTCAAGGCCGTATTAGCCGCTACCCCGCCGGCCAGAATGATAGTCTTAACTTCTTTGAATCGAGCGGCCTTGATAGTATTTTTTACCAGAACTGAGACGGCTACCCGTTGAAAGCTGGCGGCCATGTCTTTCGGCTCTGTTTCTGGTGCCTTTTTAAGATGATAAATAACGGCTGTCTTGAGACCACTAAAGCTAAAGTCAAAGGGATGTTCATCCTTGAAAATAGTCCTGGGCAAAGAGATAGCTTTAGGGTCTCCTTGGTCGGCTAACTTATTGATAATTGGCCCCCCGGGATAAGGCAAACCCATCACTTTGGCGACCTTATCGAAGGCCTCCCCAGCCGCATCATCTCTGGTCTGTCCTAAAAGCTCATACCGGCCGTGTCCAGTGATATAAATAAGTTCGGTATGCCCCCCTGAAACGATGAGACCTACCGCCGGAAATTCAATATCCGGATGTTCCAGGTGAGGGGCATAGAGATGCCCTTCCAGGTGATTGATGCCAATAAGAGGGATTTGTTGGGTAAAGCTAATGGCCTTGGCGGTGGCGATTCCCACCAGAAGGGAGCCGAGCAATCCTGGCCCATAAGTGACGGCCACCGCATCAAGTTGGTCAAAATCAAGGCCCGCCTGGCTTAAGGCTAATTCAATAATGGAATTTATGGCCTCCAGATGATGCCTGGAGGCCAATTCAGGCACTACTCCGCCAAATTCCTGGTGAATATCGATCTGAGAAGAGATGCAGTCAGAGAGGATTTCCTTCCCATCAGCTACCACCGCGGCCGCGGTTTCGTCACAGGAGGTTTCAATGCCTAAAATAATTAGCCTTGGGCCAGAAGCCCTTCCCAATCCCGATCAACCCTTTCCTGGAGTTCGGCCATAAATTCTTCGCGGTTAGGCGACTTAAAGAGATGGGCGAACCTTGTCTGGAGCTTTAGCCACTCCACTAAAGGTTTCTTTTCTTTAGGACGATAATTCACCTTCCATTTTCCATCCTCGACCTCGTAAAGGGGCCAGAAGCAAGTATCGACAGCTAATTGGCCTATTTCCAGGGTCAGCTCCGGTTTATATCCCCAGCCGGTGGGACAGGGTGAGAACACATTAATGAAGCTTGGTCCATCAGTGGCTAAGGCCTTTTCAACTTTATTGGTCAGATCCTTCCAATTGCCGGCTATGGTCTGGGCGACATAAGGGATGCGATGAGCCACCATACAAGCGGTTAGATCCTTACGATGTTGTTGCTTGCCAAGAATTACCTTGCCCGCCGGGGCAGTGGTGGTATGGGCCCCTTTAGGGGTGGCTGAAGATCGCTGGATGCCGGTATTCATATAGGCCTCATTATCCAGACAGAGATAGAGCATCCGATGTCCCCGTTCGGCTGCCCCAGAAAGGGACTGAAATCCTATGTCATAAGTCCCGCCATCACCACCCATAGCGATGAATTTCACCTCTTTATCGTATTTACCCTGTTTCTTCAGAGCCCGGTAGGCTGCCTCGATGCCACTCACGGTGGCGGCTGAGTTCTCAAAGGCGGAATGAATAAAAGGCACCCGCCAGGCCGTGTAAGGGAAGATAGTAGTAGTTACTTCCAGACACCCGGTGACACAACCGACTACGACCGGCTCTTTAGCCGCCAATAATGTCTGGCGAATGATGATCGGATGGGCGCATCCCAGACAGGAGCGGTGCCCTCCGCTAAGAAGTTCTCCTTTTTCTTCGGCTCTTGCCGCTAATTCCTTTAACGTGGCCATTTCTTACCCCTTTCGTTGGCATTACCTAAAATCATAGGAATAATAAAGGGTAATACCTTTTTTCTTTGCATATTCCTCAACATCAGGCTGTTGTATCATATAGGTTATTAAGAGGGGAAATACCTCTTTATAATTTAGCCTTTCAATCTTCTTTTTTATAAAATCATCAACATCTTTCTTTGAAAGTTGACTCTTTCCTTCGCCGATTATTGTAATCTTCTTTCCATTTTTTGTTGCCTCACCAATAATGTTTATTTCAATATATCTTCCATCTTTGCCTTCTACCCATCTTCTTTTTAGCCTATCTTTTATGTTAATTCCAAAGTCTCTTTTAAGTAGTCCTGGCAGGGCAACAAATGCTTCATCCTCAAGCCTAAAGCCAACTGTATGGGAAAGATTACCTACATACTCTCTAAGATTTTCATGAGATTTTGTAAGAGCTCTTACATCTTCCGAGAGGGCTTTTACTTCTTCGCTGAGGGCTTTTAATCCGGCCTCTGTTTTTTTCTGGGCTTTGCTGAGGGACTTTACTTCCTCGCTGAGGGCCTTTAATCCCTCCTCTGTTTTTTTCTGGGCTTTGCTGAGGGCTTTTACCTCTTCCGAGAGGGCTTTTAATCCCTCCTCTGTTCTTTTCTGTGCTTCAGCAAGCTCCTTTACAATACCCTTAAGTTCAGAGAAGTCATCCTTTTTAACAAATGTCTCAGAGAAGATGGTATAAACAGACCTCCTGAATTGTTCATCCCTTTTTAGCAATATTGGAAGGACTTCAAGGATATGCTTTTCTTCCTTTTTTATCAATGAAATAGCCATCGTTTTATTTTATCCTACAAATCTTATATTGTCAAGCAAAATTTTCTGAAACTTGACTGCGCATTATCCACCGGATAACTACCCTCCTCTTTTACAAAATTACCACCAATGGATAGGCTTCTGTATTGGTTAAACTTGACCACCACCCCTGGTTCAATGCTTTAATGTTGAGGGGTAGATGATCCCCCTGACAGGTGTTCTGTCATCTTATTCTCTAACCCCCAGGTAGTTGACCATCCGCTCGGTCTTCCCGGTTTCAGCAATTCTTTCCAGATCAGTAAAGACGCTCTGGATTTGAGCCAGGTCAATGTTTCTCCCACCCAGTCCGTAGACATAGTTAACTATCCTGGGCCGCCTATCGAGGTCATACAGGGTCGATCGGACTTCGTTGAAGACCGGGCCACCCATGCCGGCCAGGCCGTCAGAGCGGTCAAGGACAGCCAGCGCTTTCACCGAAGAGAGGGCCTTGATAATCTCTTCAAAAGGGAAGGGCCTAAATACCCGCAGCTTAAGCAGGCCTACCGGGTGGCCTTTCTCTCTCAGTTCATCGATGACTACCTTAGCTGTCCCGGCCGTAGAGCCTAAGACAAGAATAGCCACCTCCGCATCAGAAAGGCGATATTCTTCTATGGCGGCGTATTTTCTGCCAAACCTTTCTCCAAACTGATGCTGAACCTGAGAGATAATGCCTTTGGCTTCGACCATAGCCTCTATCTGGGCCCGCTTGTGTTCAAAGTAGTAATCAGTAAAATCTATGGCCCCTATGGTAAAAGGATGGTCCACCTCTAAGAGCGAGTAAGCAGGTTTGTATTCGCCGATAAAATCAGTTACTTCCTCATCGGGGATCATCTCCATTGACTCCATCCCATGGCTGATGATAAAGCCATCAGTAGTCACCATGGCGGGCAGTTTGGCCTCCTCAGCCATAACTACTGCCTGAATGATATTATCATAAGCCTCCTGGACATTCTCGGAAAATATCTGAATCCAGCCGGCATCCCTGGCCCCCATAGTATCTGAGTGATCACAGTGGATATTGATCGGAGACGACAATGTCCGGTTTACTTCAGCCAGAATAATAGGCAGCCTTAGTCCGGCGGCGATGTAAAGCATCTCCCACATCAGGGCCAGTCCCTGAGAGGCCGTCGAGGTCATCACCCTGGCCCCGGCCGCCGCCGCTCCAATACAGGCGCTCAGGGCCGAATGCTCACTTTCGGTGGCCACAAATTCAGTCTTGACTACACCATCAGCCACAAACTGGGCAAATATCTGAACGATCTCTGTGGCCGGAGTAATCGGATAGGCCGCCACCACATCTGGCCTAATCTGCCTCATCGCCTCAGCCATCGCCTCATTTCCTGTTTTAGCCACAAACTTCTTTCCCATACTTCACTCCTTTCTTTACTTGGGAAGTATCCCCAGAGGTTGCCCTAATAGGTCTAAGATTTTGGGGTTAGTAAAGATAATCAACCCTGCTATACCATACAGATAGAACTGCATCTGCGATTTGAAGGCAAGAAATTCTTTCTCCAGCCTGATGGCATCTTTTTTTACCTCAGCAATCTCTCTATGCAGCTCTTCTCTTACCTCAGTGATGTCTTCCTTAGTAGCCACCCCTTTGGAGATCTCTTCCCGCACCAGATGCACACTTTGCTCCTCAATGAAATGGAGCAAAGACTTAGACTCTTGTTCGCCAATTCTCGGTTTCAACAGATCGTAAACATCGACGGCGTTGGCTGTTAACATGCTGGCCTCCTCTCTTCTGTATTCGGATGCTCGATGCTCGATGCTGGCAAAGGATCGAGGATCGAGCATCGAGCATCGAGAATCGAGCATCGAGCGTCGAGGATCGAGGATCGAGTATCCAGAATCGTTTGGTTGCGGCCTTGCCAGACTATGCTCTAAGAGGCTTCAGCCTCGTCGATCATACTAATAGCGCCTATTTTGGGCGGGCAGATTCGAGCGCAAATACCGCAGCCCTTACAATAACCGTAATCAATCCCAATCATCTTCTTATCCTTAATCAGGATAGAAGAATCCGGACAGTAGACCCAACAGAAGAGACAATCTTTGCATTTCTCTTTATCCCAGACCGGTCTCCGACTTCGCCAGTCACCGGTCTTATACTCTTCAGCCGTTCCTCCCTCCGGGATAAGACCGGCCATAGGCAACTCTCTCCAGGTAGCCTCGTGTTTGATCTTCATTTAGGTCTCCTTTCTTAATTCTTCTCCTTTAACTTCCTGGTAGGCCCGTTCGATAGCCCTGAGGTTTCCTTCAATAATTTCAGGCCGGGAGGCAAATTTCTTAGAAAGCTTGGCCCTAGTATCGTTGATCATCCTGTCAAAGTTCAATAAACCGCTCGCTTTAACGACCGCCCCTAACATAGGGGTATTGGGTATATCCCGGCCAATGGATTCCAGCGCAATAGAAGAGGCATCAACCGTGAATATCCTTTTTCCTGAAAGACCGATTTTTTTTCTCATCGCCTCTGGTGAAAGTGGGGTATTAACCAGCAGGATCCCATTTTCAGGCAACCCCTTAGTTATATCTACCGTATCAATTAAACTGGGGTCAAGAACAATAACGACGACCGGTGAAGTAACATTGCAATGGAGAGTGATGGGCTTATCACTCAGCCGATTGAAGGACTGCACCGGAGCACCCATTCGTTCCGGTCCGTATTCAGGGAATGCCTGGACAAATTTCCCCTCCCCCATAGCCGCATCGGCAAAAAGTAGGGCGGCTGTCTTGGCCCCCTGGCCACCGCGTCCATGCCAACGAATCTCGGTTAAATCTTGCATCTTTGCCTCCTTTTTTATCAGAGGTCAGAAGTCAGGTAGTATCTGTCTTCTGCCTTCTGGGTTAATAGCTTCTCTCACTTATAAATCGAGCCATCTCTCTTAATGGATCCGCCTTTGAATCAAATCCCTTCAAGAAAGAAACGGCCTCTTCCACCAGGTTTCTGGCCCGCTCCCTGGATTCACTAAGGCCGTAAACAGAGGGGTAAGTCAGTTTTTTAGCGGCCAAATCACTCCCTTTGGGCTTACCCATCTTAGCTTCATCTCCATCCAGATCAAGGATGTCGTCAACAATTTGAAAGGCAAGGCCGATACGTTCACCATACTGGGTTAAAGAATTCAGCTCATCTTCGCTGCTTTCAGCCAGGATAGCCCCGCTCCTTAGAGAAGCACAGATAAGACTTCCGGTTTTATGGGTATGGATATATTGTAACGTCGGGGGATCTGGATCCTTGCCGGCACATTCCAAATCAACTACCTGCCCACCAATCATACCAAAGGTGCCGGCACTGGAGCCTACTTCGTTTATAACCTGCAATACCGATTCTGATCTTATCCCTGGTTCCTCAGCGTTTTTAGCGATAAGCCAAAAGGCCAGAGTTAAGAGGGCATCACCCGCCAGGATAGCGATGGCTTCCCCAAATTTTTTATGGGAACTTGGTTCCCCCCGTCTATAGTCGTCATTATCCAGGGCCGGCAGATCATCGTGTATCAGTGAATAAGTATGGATAAGTTCGATAGCGCAGGCCGCCGGTAAGACCCTTTCACCCTCTTTACCTACTGCTTCAGCCGCGGCTATAACCAATATGGATCTGAGTCTTTTACCCCCACTCAAGACGCTGTAGCGCATAGCCTCATGAATAAGAGGCGGATATTCACCTTCGCCCGGCAGATATCGCTCCAAAGCCAACTCTATTAGTCTTCTCTTCTCTGAGAAGTAGTCTCCATATTTCATAGATATATAGTGTAACAGCTACCACATCTTTTGTCAAGAATTTTCGTTGTTGTTACGGAAATATCATTTATGGTAACCGTTCACCTCACCACGGAGACACAGAGACACTGAGAAAAATCTAAAGGATAAGTCTCTTAATTCCGTCCTTCAAAACAGGCTTAATGCATTTATATTCAAGGGGAAGAGGTCTTTGTCGTCTCCGTGTCTCTGTGTCTCTGTGGTAAACGATTACAAAATTACCTCTTGGGAAAAGAAGTAGGAAGACAGAAGAGGTGTCTCTATTGTGGTAGATACTTCAGGCCTGATTATCGTGTAGGAAAGAGGCGGAAGGCATGTAAGAACAAAGCCTGTCAAGCCAGACGTAAGAAGGAGAGCCAGAAGAGATGGCTAAAGACAAACCCTGGATATTTCGAAGGGCGGTATGAGTATGTAAAGGAGTGGCGTAAGGCACATCCTGATTATCAGCGAAGGTGGAGGGCACAACGGAGGGCAAAAAGGTGTGAGATACAAGACGAGATAACCCCTTCAAAGCCAGTAATTGCAATACGTCTGGTGATACCGGCCAAACTTTTAAAAAAAGCAACTCGCTAATATTGACCGTGAACCGTGGACCACTGACGGCTCTCTACTAAAAGGTGCTTTCTATTACCCGATAAGGGCAGGCTGGGATACAGTGTTCGCAGAGGAGGCATTTGTCACGATCAAAGACTACTTCCCACGTAGTCCGATTCAAGAAGAGTGCCCCGGAAGGGCAGACAGCCGTACATGCCCCGCAATGGGTGCAATCCTCTTCTCTCAACTTAATATCCTGGGCCATAGATTCGACTTCTACGCCGCTCTCTTTAAGGTATTTTAATCCTTGATTTATTTCTTCCTTAGAGCCGGTGAGTTCCATCACTAACCGGCCAACTTCTTTAGGCATAACCTGAGCCCGGAGGATATTCATTACCAGATCGTAATCCTTAGAAAGCCGATAAATAATCGGCCGCTCTACCTGATCTTTGGGGAAGGTCAAAACAATTCGTCTTTTAGCCATTTTTACTCCTCCTTAACCTCAAGAGGCTTAAAGGTTGTCTCCAAAGGGAGCCTCCTGACCGGTTCAGTCAGCAGGAATTTTCCGGAGGCAATCCATTCCTTCAATGTTTGGGCTATTTCTCTTGCCTTGCGATAGCTGGATAGGGGGGCGGCGGGTACTTTTTTCCCCTCGATCTCGATTTGTCCACTTTTAAGCTGGGCATAGCTAAACCGGCCAATGGCCGGTCTACTGCGGCTGGGAACACTGTAATCAAGCACAGAGGTGTAGATATCGGCATCAGCCACAGAGACATAGAAGGCCATTTCTTCGTCTAAAACAGGGATGGGTATCCCTATCCCCACGGCCAGGCTGACTCCATACCGGGTAAAGGTTGCCCCGCGCAGGTAATTACGGTTCATCCCCTTAATATCCCCTATCAAGGCCAGGGTTCCGGCCGGACCAAGGGGGATACCATTATCCGCCCTTTCCCGAATCGGATTGTGTTGGGTTCCTTCCCAGGCTACATATCCTTCTCCTCCACCCAGGAAAATCCGGGTGCCCACGCCAATGGTTCGGTAGCAAGGGTCGTTAAGAAGCGGACTCAGTTGACCGGCGCTGCAGTAAGTTACATTGCCAAAGCGGGGGAGAAGGATACCCATATAGGTATGAAGTATCTTGTCTGATGAATTAGTGGCGGCCGCATAGTTTTGGTAGGCATTTCTGGGATTGAAGAGAACCGCCTGATTGATCGAGTTCAGGTCGATAAAGGTCGTAATCTCTTTCCTGGGATAGCAGTCAGTAGCGTATGCCGTAGCGTGAAGTTTAATTCGCTTGCCGGCCACCAAATCCTCAATAAGGTGGCCTCCACCATAATCAAATCCCCTAACCGTGCTTATCTCACTCGCCCCGACATAAGCATCCACCGCCGCCAGACCGGCATAGGCCGGGACATCATTAAGCCAGACCTTACTCATCTTGATAGGCGGTTCAGAGTGACCGAAGTTCAGTATCAGGCCAGAGGAACACATCGGGGCAAAGGTGCCGGTCGTAACTACATCTACCTTTTTAGCCACTTCGTCTGTTCCCTTCTCTTTGGCCAGATCAATAACCTCCTCAGCCGTGAGCACCACGGCCTCACCCTTCTTAATTCGCTGGTTAATCTCTTGGTAGGTCTTACTCATTTCTCCCTCCCTATCGAATGGCGGATTTGATAGTTAGGCAAAAAGTCAAATATACCCCCACTCTACTAACCGCTGGTAAGCATACTTGGCCTTTTCTCCCTTGTCAGTCAGTTTCAAGACCTTCTGGTAGTAATCAGCCGCTGTCCGCCGGTCGCCTTTTTCTTCATAGTTTCTTCCCAGATAAAAAACCACGGTAAGATTGTCCGGGACTAAACGGTCAGCTACCTTTAACTCCTCGATAGAAGCATTAAACTTTTCCGTTTCATGATAGACCAGCCCACCCAACAGTCTGGTGAGAAATAAATCAGGGTAAAGCGAAAGCGAGTGTTTAAGCGTAGCCAGGGCATCATCATAGCGCTGCTGTCCCAAATAGGCCGCCGCCAAAGTAGTATGAATAAGGGCCTCTTTTGGGGCCAATTTGGCTGCCGCCTCCAATTCTACGGCGGCCTCATCAAATTTTTCTTTGTTGGCCAGTTCATTTCCTTTATCATAATGCTCATAAGCCTTAGATAGAGAATTTAGGTGGGCGGTCTTATTCTTAAACCCTTCCTGTTTGAAGGGCAATCCCTTATGCTGAGGAGGGATACTGGCTTTCGCTGCTTCTACCCTCTCTGAAGGCAGCGGATGGCTGCTGAACATCGTCTCCAGCTTTGACGGCTCTTTTTTACTGAGACTTTGAAGTATCTCCATCGTCTGCACCATGCCTTCCGGATTGTAACCGGCCTGGATCAGATACTCCATCCCATATTTATCCGCCTCTCTTTCTTGATTCCGGCTATATTTAAGAAAGATCAGATTAGCGGCCAAGGCCCCGGCTGTGGCATAGTATTCCCGGTACTTGACATTCTTGGCCTCCAAATAATACTGTCCCAGGGAAAGGAGTAAATTAGCGGCCACACTTCGGGTGTAACCCTGAGCCGTATGCATGGCCGCCACATGGGTTATTTCATGACCTAAAACTGCGGCCAGTTGGGCCTCATTTTCCATGCGAGATAAAAGCCCTCTGGTAATACTGATCTTACCCCCGGGCAAGGCATAGGCATTGACGATGGAGCTGTTGACCACATTGAATTCATAATCCAAGTTAGGCCGGTGGCTTAGCTGAGCGAGCGTCTGACCTACCCTGTTTACATATTCCTGGAGATTATCATCTTGAAAGAGACCGTAAGATGCCTGGGTATAAATAGGGTAGTATTGTTTTCCTATGGCTCTTTCCTGGCTTTCAGACATAATAATAAATTGTTTCTTTCCGGTAACAGGGTTGATGGCGCAGCCAACTAAAAAAGCCAACAGAGCGGCCAGCCAACTCAGCCGGATGTAATGATAACGCCTTTGAACGGAAGCGGCAGGCATATTATTAACCTCCTGGGCTAACTGAGGTATGACGATTATGGTAAAATAATAGCATAGAATACCTATTAATGCAACTATATTTTGTCAGGCCTTGATCATTGTTTCGGCCAGTCGGGATAGAGTCCACTCTGCCCATACCATACCGTCCACAGAGTCCACCGTCCACAAAAGGTAGCTCGCCGGCTATTCACCGTCGACCGTCTTAGAGTGGCCGAAACGATGACCATTACCGAATAACCACGCCTGACCACCGCTTTTCAGTAAGGCGAAACCCTGGGTTCAAGGGTTGAGATAAGTCTTTTTATTTCATTGATTAAGTCTTCAAGGGGCACAAACCGTTTTTCCCGGCTCCGGCGGATGGATATTTCGATTCGGCCGGTCTGTTCGGTCTGGCTGCCAATAACGATCTGAAGGGGGATGCCGATTAATTCAGAATCGGTGAACTTTCGGCCAGGCCTTTCCTCCCGGTCATCAATTAGGACCTCTATTCCTTCCCTTTGAAGCATCTGGTAAATCTTTAAGCTCATGTCCCATTGGGCTTCATCTTGCACATTTATCGGCAGAACAAGCACCTGGTAAGGAGCAATGGACATCGGCCAGATGATGCCGGCTTCATCATGGCTTGTCTCAATAACCGCCCCGATTATTCGGCTTACCCCAATACCAAAGGTATCCATAATAAACGGCTTCTCCTGTCCATCTTCATCAATAAAAACAGCCCGCATGGCCTGACTGTATTTGGTGCCCAGCTTGAAGACGTGTCCGACTTCTATCCCTCGACGTATCTCCAGACGGCCGGAACATCGCGGACAGCGGTCATTTTCCTGAACCACTTTAATATCGGCCCAGAGGTCGATCCGGAAGTCACGATCGTAGTTGGCTCCGGTATAATGGGCATCCGCCTTGTTGCCGCCCACCACTAAATTGGCCTGGCCTTTGATGGAATGGTCGGCTATGATCTTGATCCCGGTAAGACCGATCGGGCCGGCAAACCCTACCGGAGCGCTGGTTACAGAAGAAATGGTTTCCGGATCAGCCAATTCCAGGTCTGTTTTTTGGCATACCTTAGCCAGCTTGGTCTGGTTAAGTTCCTGATGCCCTAAGATCAAGGCCGCCACCACCTGGTCTCCGGCTTTGTAAATAAGGGTCTTAACTAACTGCTCTGGTTTAACTCTTAGAAATTGACTCACCTCATCCACCCGCTTCATTCCCGGGGTATCGACCAGGGTGAGTTCGGTCAGATTACCTCGTAGAACTTCTTTGGGCTGCCCACACTCGGCTCTTTCCAGATTAGCCGCGTAATCACAGCCGTGGCATAAGGCCATCAGGTCCTCGCCGGCCTCCGCCGGGACCATAAATTCGTGGGAGACACTACCGCCAATCAAACCGCTTTCCGCCTCTACCGCCCTGAAGCTAAGTCCGCACCGGGAGAATATCCTGCCGTAGGCCTTATAGAGTAAATCGTAAGTCTTATTGGCCCTCTCCTCATCCCCATCAAAACTGTAGCCATCCTTCATCTGAAATTCCCTGGCCCGCATAAGCCCGAACCTGGGCCGAATCTCATCCCTGAACTTGGTCTGAATCTGGTAGAGTAGGAGGGGAAGCTGCCGGTAAGACCTAACCTCACTCCGAACCAGGTCAGTGATGATCTCCTCATGGGTAGGGCCGAGGCCGAAATCCCTGCCCCGGCGGTCACAGAGTTTAAACATATCAGGACCATAAGCCGTCCATCGGCCCGTTTCTTCCCAAAGTTCCTTCGGATGCAGGGCTGGCAAAAGCACTTGCTGTCCGCCAATGGCATCCATTTCTTCTTCCACTATCCTGGATACCTTGGTCAAGACCCGATACCCCAGGGGCAGATATGAATATATCCCCGAAGCCAAACGTCGAATAAGCCCAGCCCTAAGCATCAGCTTATGGCTGATAAGCTCTGCCTCATGGGGCTCCTCAAATAGGGTAGGCAAAAATAATCCGGACATCTTCATCAGAAAATAACCTCCTTTTCTTATTACCGATTGCAGGTTTCAGATTTGATGGTTAGGCAAAAAGGTCTCTGGGGCTTTTGTTCCCTTGGGACTTTTTACCGGATCATCAGGATATGAGCCGTTTAAAATTGGAGTAATGCTCTAGTGCTTGTCTTTATGCCAAAGGGTTAAATAATTACCCAAATAAGCAATCATAAGGGTTACCCCATTAAAGCAAGCTTGCCAAGGCGCTACGCGGTATCTTTAATTACCTGCTGGCAGGCCGCCCAGACCTGATCAACTTCTAACTCCTTAAGACATCTGTTATCTTCGCATCCGGAAGCCCCACAGGGAGAACAGTCCATTTCTTTACGGACAATATAGCTATACCTTCCCAAGGGCTGCCAGAGGGCAGGATTAGCTGGGCCAAAGATGGTCAGAATAGGTATATTCAAGGCGGCCGTAATATGGCTCGGCCCAGTATCGTGGCCAATATAAAGTCTGAGATAGGTTACCACTACCGCAAACTGGTTCATAGAACCCTTGCCCGCTAAATTGACCGGTTTTATCTTCATCAACCGGCTTATCTTCTCAGCCGCCATCACCTCATCTGCCCGGGAATCATCTTCTTCAGCGGTCCGGATATATCTGGAACCAAAGAGTATAATCCTGGCCCCGTAAGTCTCTACCAACCGGTCAGCCAGTTCGGCAAATTTCTCAGGGGCCCATCGGCGATTAACCACCCCGCATCCAGGATGGATGCCGATCAGGGTTTCATCCGGGCGAAAGTTCAGCTTCATAAAGGCCGCCACATCTTTTTTATCTTGCTCGGGCGGCCAGACAGGAGGGGGGAAGGCCGCAGGTATACCTATCTCCAGAAGAGAGAGAAACTTCAGGTACTGGTAAATAATATGCTCGTGAGAATTTTTTTCGATCAGGTCCGTATAAAAACGGTCGGCCGGACCTCCGCCTTTGAAAGACATCCTTCGTCGCGCCCGGCAGGCGATAGTGATCAGGGTGCTCAGAGGCGGACAACCGAAATCAAGAAGCAGATCGTAGCGCTCCTTGAGATTAATAATCTTGGCAAAGCCTGTGCCTACGTCAGAGGCGTGCTGAAGGCATTGCTCCCTCATTTCCTCTGGCACAAGCAGCTCGTCTATATAGGGACAATTAACCGCCAAATCTTTAGTTACCAGCCAATTTAACAGGGTAATATGGGCCTCTGGATAGCGTTCCCTTACGGCCTTTAAAACCGGGGTATAGTAAACAAAATCCCCCATTCCATTTAGCCCATTTATGAGTATCCTTTCATAATCCATTTTTCTTGAGGTTAAAGATGCAAGGCCATACCGCAAAAGTCACCCCGACAACTTATCTTTGGTGATGGGTAGTCTGGTTTATTTTGAAGTGTTTTGTAAACTGATAGAAAACTGATAGAAATTTGTTTTTAGGGTGTTTTAGACTGTTTATCCTATCCGTTCTTTTATCTTATGAGAAGATTTTAACAGAAATTTTATCTTATGTCAACAAAAATTTCGGTTGATGTTACTATATCAAAATGCAAAACTTAATTACTACTATACTTTTGCACTTTTTGTCATTCCTGCGCAAGCAGGAATCCAGAAGTCTTGATATTACTGGATTCCCGCTTTTGCGGGAATGACGAGAGGTTATTGTAAAATATTTGTATTTCAAGTAGTTACAAAAAAGTGCGAAAGTATAGTTACTATTAAGTGTTCAGCCACAAAGACACTAAGACACAAAGATTAAAGAATTATTTCTTATTCATGTCTTCGTGCCTTGGTGGCTGAACGGTTACAATTACTAAATGAAAATGAAATATTTTTGAAAATATAGTTGTAGGGCTGTGGGTATGTGAGCAACCCCGAAGGAGTTGGTCAAGTGCTCGAGGCTTGAGCGAGGATCATTCTGAGTGGTGGATGGTTACTATTATTTTAACGAATGTCAAGAATTTTAGCCCCATTTCTTGACTATGTTCCCCAGAAAATTTATGGGAAATGATAAAGGGGCGATTAGTCTGCACCGTTTCTGGTCTTTGGGAACAATGGTGGGTGAGAGCCAGTCAGGCCAATCGCTTGATCAAATAATTTTCTTGACTTATCCGTCTTTCTATGATATATAACGAAGGAGGGCAACTACATAGGGGTTGTTAATCAGATCGCTGTTTGGAGGTTAGGTCTATGAAAAATCAACAAAAGGTAAGTTTTCTCCCCTTGGCCAATATCCTGAGTGAAGAGCTTTCTTTTGGCACCAATTGGTTGGTTAGGGGGGATCAAGGGGCAGGTAAAACTACCTTTGCCTTTCAGTTTCTCTCTCAAGGTCTAAGGAAAAGGGAATCAGCCCTTTTTGTGGCGGCTGATGAGCCGGTAGACCGGGTGAGAAGCAATCTGACCAATCTTGGGTTTGGGACGTTAGCTTATGAGCGAAGCAAAAAAATTGTTTTTATTGATGCCTGCTCTATAGATAGTAAAGAAGAATACTTTGTGACTGACCTGTCTGATCCGGAAGAGCTTATTTACACCTTAAATCAGGCTATATTAAAGCTGGAAAAACCCGTCAGGGTAGTCATTGATTCCCTCAGCTCCCTGGCGGTCCATTACTTACCTCAAGACTTTGTAAGTATGGTCCATGAGAAAAATCGTCGTATGCGGACCGAGGGGATCGTGCTTATGGATCTCTATTTAGCCCATACCCTGGAATCAAAGGAAAGATATTCCCTAACCAATGCCTATGATTTAAGTGTAGACCTTTATTTGGCTGAAGAAAAGGGAGGAGTGCCGAAAAAATACCTCCGATTACTAAAAGTTCGAGGCTGCTCTTACGACCCCCGGCCTTTTCCCTATACCGTTATAGCTAAGCAGGGGATTGTGGTTAATAAGGCCTATTATCAGGAGTGAAAATCACTGGATGCTCGATCCTCGATGCTGGATCTTGGATCCTTTACCAGCCTCCAACCTCGAGCCTCGAGCCTCGAGTATCGAGCATCGAGGATTGTTTGGTTGCAACGGGAGACCAGATTATGTCATCTACCTTAGAAAGAGAAAGTCTGATTAAGATATATCAAGATTTGATTAATCGTATTTGGTCAAGTTCATCCAGGATGATAGGTGTAATGACTAATAATGCCTTGATGGAAGCGGCTATTTATGATACAGAAGGGAAACATCCTTTTATCGGCCGGATAGAGCTTTCGAATGACGGAATAGGTATAGAAAAGCTGTTAGAGAACTGCTCGGATCTCACTATTACCCAGATCAAAGAGGGTTTTGAGGATTTTCTGGCCCAACTTTTTGGTATCTTTGCCTCTATGACCGGAGATGTGATCATTCAACAATGGAAACCAAAGGTAGAAGAGGTAAGAGAGAAAGCGAGGCACATAGGCTAAATCAGAACCCAAAGCCCAGAACACAGATTGCAGAATACATCGTAAGATTTGCTTTCATTTGTGTTCTGTGTTCTGTATTCTGTAATCTGTTTTAAGGGAGGCGAAACTGAATGGATAGAATCAAGACGGGGATAGATAACCTAGACCTTATCTTTGGAGGGGGAGTGCCGCTTTATTCGGTCAATGTTATAGCTGGAACGCCGGGGACGGGCAAGACCATCCTTCTTCAACAGATGATGTTTCACAATGCTACCCCGGAAACCAAAGGACTGTATATTACTACTCTCTCAGAACCCACTGTCAAGGTAGTGAGATATCAACAGCAGTTTAAATTTTTCGCCCCTGAAAAAGTGGGTAAATCCGTTTTCTTTACTGATATTGGAATGACCATCAGAAACGAAGGATTACCTAAGACCATTGAGGTCATTGTCAATTTCATCAAAGAGATTCGGCCGACTTTTGTAGTTATTGACAGTTTTAAGGCCATTCATGATCTGGCCCCTTCCACTCACGGTTTAAGGGAATTTGTCTACGACCTGGCGGTCAAGATGGCCGTTTGGAAATGCACCACTTTCCTGATAGGAGAATATACCCATCAAGATTTGGAAAAGGAGCCGGAATTTGCCGTAGCGGATGGGATTATCCATCTTGAAAATGTGAGTGATAGTGAGCAGCCGATGCGATATTTGAAGATAGTCAAAATGAGGGGAAGTAATTTTCTCCCCGGTCAGCATTCTTATGTAATTAGTGAAGAAGGAATAGAGATCTTCCCCAGACAAATATCCATGCCTGAGACCACGGAAAGAGGTAAAGAGGTGCTTAAGACAGGCATGTCTGGTGTAGATAAGCTGCTGGGGGGAGGAATCCCTTCTCAAACCGTCTTCCTTTTAGCCGGGACGGCCGGCACAGGGAAAACCACTTTTTCTCTAAAGTATCTTTACAATGGGGTCACTAAATACGATGAGCCAGGCATCCTCTTCCTGTATGAAGAATCCGTGGAACAAATTATAGATATAGCCCGGGGATATGGTTGGGATTTTGTCCCCTTAATAAAAGAGGGTAAGATTAAGATCGTCTATTCATCTATTTCTGATCTTAATCTTGATGAGCATCTTCTGAAGATCAAAAAGATAGTGACTGAGACAGGGGCCAAACGGGTGGTGATTGATTCCCTCCCGTCCCTTCTCCACCAGGTTAGTGAACGGCCGTATCTCATTACGGAGAAGACGTCCCAGTTAACCAGTCTCCTGAAAGGACTTGGGACTACCTCTGTTTTTATTAGCCGGACCCCGATGGGGACAAGTCAGGTGAGTAAATTTGGGGTGGAAGAATCGCTGGTTGACGGAATTATTATACTAAGGATAATTGAGGATAAATCGAAAAGGAAACGGAGTATAGAGGTCTATAAGCTCCGTAATGCCAAACATGTGCTGGGTGAACACAGAATGATCATCAGTAACGAAGGTCTTGAGGTCTTCTATACCGGGTAGGTAATAGGGAGGTGAAAGTGATGGATAAGCAAAAAGAGAAAAAGACAATGAACATAGTCATAGTCGGAGCCGGAAGAGGTGAAAAAACCAGCGTTATTGGCGGAGCCCAACTCATAGAGTTACTTAAAGATGAGCCATATATACATATCCTGGGGGTTGCTGATCTGGATGAAAATGCCCCAGGAATAGAATTGGCCCGAAGGCTCAATATCCCGACCTCCACGGATTTCTATGATTTTCTGAACCTTCCTAACTTGAATGTCGTATTTAATGCCACCGGGCTTTTCGAAGTAGAACAAAATCTTTTTAAAGCCAAGCCGGCAGGTATAGAGATCATGGGTGGCTGGAGCACAAAGTTGATGGAAGACCTGCTCAAGGAAAGGGAAGATAAATTATCTTTAGTTCCGAGACAGTTTCTGGGTGACATCTTAAGAGATTTTGCCTCCGAGGTCAACCTGTCAGAAATAGCTATGGTCAAAGCCGGCGAGAGATTTGCCGAGCGGGTAGATGGTGATTTAAAGGATTATTTAACTATCTTTAAAAGCCAGGGGCTGGGTGAACTTAATTTGCTTAAGGTAGACCGGAAAAATTTTGAACTTATCTTTACCGGTTCCGGTTTGATCGAGAGTTATAACGAAAGCAAGTATCCTCAGGATAATTTCACCCGAGGATATCTGGCCCGGGCCGTATCCAGGGTCAGCCGGGCCCCTATGGGTTGTGAAGAGATGGAATGTCAGGCCCGGGGAGATGAGCTTTGCCGATTTGTGGTTTATCCCACCCAACCGATAGACTCTCTGAATTTGACCCGGGGGACGGGTGAGAAAAAGGTTTCGGTGGAGACCATTCTTGACTGTATCCCCGATGGTATATTTACCACTAATAAATGGATGATTATCACCAGTTTTAATAAAGCAGCCGAGAGAATAACCGGCATACCGGCCGAAGAAGCTATTGGTATGCCCTGCCGGAAGATATTTAAAAGCGAGCTGTGCGGAACCTTGCAATGTGAGTTGAAACGGGCTATTGAGAACCAGGAGGATGTGATCGATGAGTCGACCACGATGGAGGTAAAGGGTATACGGGTGCCTATTACTTCCAGCACTTCTCTGCTTCGGGATGAAACCGGCAAGGTGGTCGGGGGAGTAAAGACTTTCCGGAAAAGGTAAGGTAAGCGTTCAGGTATCAACAGTCAGGTAAGGCCGGGAAAATCAGGGTGGTAGAGAATATTGGAATGATGCTCGAGGCTGGTAAAGGATCCAGTACACCTATCGAGCATCTTGAGAAGGGAGATATTATCTATGCGCCTGAAAGAAAAAGAGAAACAGGTTATCATTCAAGCTGTTAGATCCATAGACCCCGAAGCCCAGGTTTACCTCTTTGGATCACGAGTCGATGAAAGTCGTAAGGGAGGGGACATAGACCTTTTGGTTTTCTCTAGTAGAATGACATATGGTGACAAGCTCAAGATTAAGAAAAATATTTTTGCCCTCCTTGGGGAGCAGAAAATTGATCTTCTTGTGAGTCAGGATGCAGGCAACCCCTTTGTCCGAACGGCATTAGAACAAGGAGTTCGACTGGTATGAAAAATATGGAGGATAATCTCAAACAAGAACTACGTGATTTAGAAAAGGCGAGGGATATCCTGCACTATTCATATGAAAAATGTCGGGCGATAGAATTGATAGAGGGACTCTCTTACGAGGAACAGGATAACTTTGAAGCTTTGACCAGCAGATTTGCCAGGCTCAGTGATATTATTATCCAAAAAGTTTTCAGATTGTTGGATATTTTAGATCTTGAAGATAAGGGAACTATCCGAGATAGGATAAATAGAGCCGAAAAAAAGGGGATTATTCATAATGCTGATGATTTTATTGAAATTCGTATATTACGCAATGAAATAGCTCACGAATATAAATCAGAGACCATTTATGCGATATTTGAGAAGGTGTTAGAATACACGCCAAAACTTCTGGAATGTGTGGATGCGATAGAAATTTATGCACAAAAATATCTTAAAGATACAGCGTAATTGTTTAGCGATCAACTGTCTAGAGCGTGGCAGTAAACTGGGAAAACAACCTCCTGCCGGTTTGAAACCTGCGGGAGGTTGTTTTGTCCTTACTGATATGCTATACAGCTAAGTAAATAGAATGAAGAAAATAGATCTCCGGGAAAGAATTGTTGTAGTTGCCGTTTTGCCGGCTGTATTTTTGGGATTATCCATTATATTTGTTATTAACTATCTATACTTTTGCACTTTTTTGTAACTACTTGAAATACAAATACCTTGTAATAACCTCTCGTCATTCCCGCCAAAGCGGGAATCCAGTAATATCAAGGCTTCTGGATTCCTGCTTGCGCAGGAATGACAAAAAGTGCGAAAGTATAGAAGTATAGTTAAGTGCTTTTTTCTAAAATCATTCTCCGTGTCTCTGTGTCTCTGTGTCTCTGTGGTGAACGATTACAAAATAGGGCAACCCTCGGTAGACGGGTGTCTAGTCGTCTGGTGAGTGGCCGCCTGGTATTTACCAGACTACCAGAATTCCGAAAGAGATAGAGCTGTTCTGCCATGAAAGAAATCGAGAAGACCTTTGGTCCGGAAGGGCTGATCGCTTCTAAGCTGGCAGGATATGAAACCAGGCCGGGGCAGATCAAGATGGCCTCTGCTGTCTGGCAGACGGTTGAAACTGAAGGCACCTTGATTGTGGAGGCCGGAACAGGGACAGGTAAGAGTTTGGCTTATCTTGTCCCTTTTATTTTCTGGGCGGTCAGAAATAAAAAGAGGGTGGTGATATCCACCTTTACCAAGGCCCTGCAGCAGCAGTTGATCGATAGCGATCTCCCCTTTCTGGCTGAAACCCTGTCTAAGGAGTTATCTTTCTGCTGGGCCTTGTGCCTGGGCGGGCAAAATTACCTCTGCCTGCGTCGGCTGGAGCAAACCCGGCAGCTTGGAATGTTTGAGAGCCAGGAGGAGGAGATAACTCATATCCTGGACTGGCGCAAAAAAACAGAGACCGGGCTGCGGGTTGAGCTTGAGTTTGAGGTCTCGCCCGATGTCTGGTCCCAGATCTGTCGGGAAAGCGACCTCTGCCTGAGTGGGAAATGCGCCTACGGGAAGGACTGTTTTTATCAACGAGCCAGGTTTACCCAATATCGGGCTCAAATCTTAGTGGTCAATCATCACCTCTACTTTGCCCACCTGGCTTCAGGGGAGCAGGTTCTGCCTGAATTCAGCGGACTTGTCTTTGATGAGGCCCATACCATAGAAGACGTGGCCACTGATTTCTTGGGGCTGGAAGTCTCCAATTCGGGTGTGAAATATGTGCTGGATAATATCCATAATCCCAGGACAGAAAAAGGACTGCTCCGCCGGCTTAAGAATCTAACCTCAAAAGAGTTTTCAAGGTTGGATGCCTTGAGGACTGAGACTCAGACAGCCTCTGAGGCCTTCTTTTCCAACCTGGCGGATCAATTTGGAAGAGAAAGCAGATCGCTAAGGCTGAGAAAGCCTAACTTAATCTCTAATATTCTTTATGAACCTTTAGCGGGGCTGGCTTCCGGCCTTCGTGAGATGATAAAAAAGGCGGATAGCCAGGAGGAAGAGATAGAGATAATGGCTGCTTCTCAGCGATGTGCGACCGTCAACCATTCATTAAAACACATCCTGGAACAGGACCTGGCTGATCATGTCTACTGGCTGGAGATTCAACGCCGGCTGAGATTCACCCGCTTTACCCTCAAGGCTTCTCCTCTCAATGTCGGAGAAGAGTTAAAAGAGCGGGTTTTTTCAGTCATAAAACCGGCTGTGCTTACTTCAGCCACCCTGACCACAGCCGGTCGCTTCGATTACATCCGAGACCGACTGGGACTTGACTCCTGTAAAGAACTGGTGGTCTCTTCTCCCTTTGATTACGAAAAGCAGGTCATCCTCTACCTGCCCCAGGGAATGCCTGATCCAAAAGAAGGCAGCGCCTATCTTGATTCATTAACCGAATGTCTTAAGACACTGCTGCCTCTAACTTCAGAACACAGAGTTCAGAACATAGAGCCCAGAGCCCAGAAGAAAATCCGCCTTCCGCATTCTGAAGTCTGCCATCCCGGGTACCCACGAAGTGGGTGCGCCATCCGCCAGGGAAAAGGGGGGACTTTTATCCTCTTTACCAGCTTTGCGGCCCTTAATCAGGTCTACCAGAAGCTAAAGGACAGCCTTACTGACAGGGATGTCTTTAAGCAAGGGGAGTTACCCACTGCACGGATAATTGAGAAATTCAAGGAGGGGAGGCATTCGATTCTCTTTGGCACCAATACCTTCTGGCAGGGGGTGGATGTTCCGGGAGAGGATCTGATCTCGGTAATTATCACCAAGTTACCTTTTGCAGTTCCTGACGAACCAATAACTCAAGCCAGAACCGAGTATCTGACCGCAAAAGGTAAGAATCCCTTCTGGGACTATCAGGTGCCCCAGGCGGTTATTTTGTTGCGACAGGGATTCGGCAGGCTGATCCGCACCCAAAAAGACCGGGGGCTGGTAACTATCTGTGACCCCCGGATCCGGACCAAAAGCTACGGCCGGATTTTTCTTGATTCCCTGCCTCGATGCCGGGTAACCTCGGATCTGGAAGAGGTCAAGAGATTCTTGGATCTTCTTACAGAAAGGACAGAAAGGACACCAAATATCTTTGGGGGTAACCGTTCAGGTATAGCTGCACGGATTAGCACGGATAAATAACACAGGACAGAAGGCGGAAGTGTAAGGGACAGGGCTTGTCCATGTCCGTTCCGTAGACGGACAACCACAAGGGTTGTCCCTACAGCCTAAGGACAGACCCGAATCACGGACACGGCTCACGGATTTTCCGTGTTTCATCTGTGTGCATCTGTGGCTGAACGGTTACCTTTGGGGAAGGTCAGTAATCGGTGATCGGTGATCGGTGATCGATAATCGGTGATCGGTGATCGGTGATCGATAATCGGTGATCGGTAATCGGTGATCGATAATCGGTGATCGGTAATCGGTGATCGGTAATCGATGATCGGTAATCGGGGCATCGTTTCAAAATGCTGAAATAGCAGCTTTACACTTTTAGCAATTTTAGGCAACGTGTGCAGCAAACATAAACAGCCTTTTCCCGCTCTGAAAGCCAGTTTGGGACTTTTTTGTGTTCCGGTT
>JBFMHI010000009.1 GCA_040753085.1 bacterium
GCTCCGTAGGAGCGACCTGTTTTTAGTAGTAGTAGAGCTTGAATATCTATGTCTATGGGAAATTTCTTGCAT
This sequence comes from bacterium, assembly GCA_040753085.1. NCBI lineage: Bacteria > bacterium. The sequence goes on from JBFMHI010000009.1 coordinate 73, forward strand.
TTTATTAGACCTATTTCACAGGTCGAAAAATTATTTAAAGATGGGATTAAAAGATGCCCGCTGACTGTTATAATATACAAATCCCCCGCAGAAGTCAAAGAGAAAAACTGTGGCGCCGAGCCTTTTCCTTGACAGAGAGGGGGGATATATAGTATACTATGGGTGGGTAAAAGGGAGTAGATATTATGACAGAAAAAGAATTTATGAACCGCCTCGCTAATGGACAGGTAGACATATTGCAGCAATTTCTTGATTTGTTAAATGATATGGAAATTGACTATTGTGTCATTGGTGGATTAGCGGTGAATGCGTATGCTGAACCTGTAGTCAGTTTAGATTTAGATTTAGTAGTTGTGGCCGAGGCGATAGATAAGCTGAGCCAAGCCGCCGAAAATATGTTTACTATAAAAAGGCTTCCCCACTCCTTCAATCTGAAAAGTCCGCACTCTGATTTGCGAATTCAACTACAAACTGACCGGCGTTATCAAGCTTTCATCAGCAATGCGGCCCGTAAGAAAGTAATGGGATATGAGATGAAGGTCGCCTCTTTAGAAGATGTCTTACGAGGCAAAATTTGGGCATATTCTGATGGTCAAAGACGCAAGAGCAAGCGACAAAAAGACTTGGCTGATATATTTCGTTTGGTTGAGGCATATCCGCACTTAGCTGATTTATTACCAGAGTCTATAACTCGATGTTCAAGTTTTTTCGACCTGCGCGATCAGATTTTTAGGGGTTGAAACCGCTAAAGCGGTTATGATTCTGGATGTTATCCTATCCGTAACACCCTGATAAATCAGGGTGCTAAACTCAATAAGCCTGAGAATAGCACCCCGATTTATCGGGGTGAATTGGGGGACACTAATAAACCAAAGTAACCGCTTTAGCGGTTTATAAGAAAACCTTGAACATCGAGTATAAGATTATTGTAACCATTACTTGATGCTGGATGCTGGATGCTCGAGCATCCAGCACCCAGCATCGAGCATCGAGTTGCGGCAGGAGGCCGCCCTATGAACCAAGGACCAGGATTGAGGCTATATAATACCCTGACCGGACAAAAAGAGGAATTCATCCCACTTGATCCGCGGCTGGTCAAGATCTATGTCTGTGGGATTACGCCTTACGATCATTGTCACCTGGGCCATGCCCGCTGTTATCTCACCTTTGATCTACTGAGACGATACATAGAGCATCTTGGTTACAACCTTCTTTATGTTCAGAACCTGACGGATGTAGATGACAAGATTATTGAGCGGGCTAATGAAATGGGGGTGCCTATTCAGGAACTGACCCGAAAGTATATTAAGGAATACTTCCGGGTGATGGAGGCCTTAAATATCAAGCCGGCTTCCATCTATCCCAGGGCTACCGAGCATATTCCTGAGATGAAAGAAGGTATATCCAGGCTTATTGAAAAGGGGTATGCTTATCAAGCCGGGGGCGATGTCTTTTTTGAGGTATCAAAACTCGATGGCTATGGCTGTCTGAGCGGCCGGAATCCGGAAGAGATAAACAGCCTTGGGGCAAGGTTAGAACTAAACCCGGAAAAGCGTAATCAGGCTGATTTTACCCTGTGGAAGAAAAGTAAAGAGGGTGAGCCTAAGTGGGATAGCCCCTGGGGAGCCGGACGTCCTGGCTGGCATACTGAATGTGTGGTTATGTCCACCAAATATTTAGGGGAGGAGTTTGATATCCATGGCGGAGGGGCAGACCTGATCTTTCCCCATCACGAAAATGAGATAGCCCAGGTCAGGGGATTGACCGGTAAATCCCTGGCCAGATATTGGCTGCACAACGGTTTTTTAACTTATGAAGAGGAAAAAATGTCCAAGTCCCTGGGCAATGTTGTCTTATTGAAGGATCTTTTAGAAACCTATTCCGCAGATATTCTCCGACTCTTCTTTTTTAATGCCCACTATCGAAGTCCCCTTAGTTTCACTCTGGACAAGCTGGACCAGGCAGCGAAGGCTTTGGACCGTCTGAGGGGGGCTTTGACCAATATCAGCCACTGCCTTAGTGAGACAGCGGGAGATACATCTGAGGCCGCCGTCCCGGCATTATCTTTCGATGAACTCTCTAAGGAAGAAAGCGAGTTTTATCAACAGACGGAGAAAAGCCAACAGGACTTTGAATCTGCTCTGGCTGATGACCTCCATACCCCCAAAGCTCTATCCGTCATCTTTGACTTAGTAGCGGCGGTCAATCAGTTCCTTGTCCTTCCGATGACACCTCTTCGGAAGAGATTACTGAAGAAGGCCAGGGATAAGATTGAAGAAGCCAAAGGCGTGCTGGGACTTTCTCGGGGAGAAAAGGATTATCAGAAGGAGGTGCTGGGGCAGGATTTGCTGCCACTCCTTATTCATCTGCGAGAAAAAGCCAGACAGAGGCGAGACTGGGCAGAAGCCGATTGGATAAGAGAGGAGCTGGGCAAGTTGGGTATTATTCTCGAAGATCTGCCCGGCGGGACACGATGGAAGAACCGGTAGTTCTTATTATGGCCTTTTTAATTGACCTCGGTATAGGTGATCCTCATTGGATGCCCCACCCGGTCAGGACCATCGGAAGGATTATTGAGCGAGGAGAAGGCCTGAGCCGAAGTCTTTTCCTCTCTGAAAAGAAGGCCGGTATTTGTCTTACTCTTTTCGTGGTGGGCATGGTCTATGGACTCACCCATCTTTTACTTTTTTTAAGCCTTGGATTTTCTTCTTTCCTTTATCATTTGGTAAATGTGGGGCTTATTTTCACCACTCTCTCGGTTAGATCCCTGGGCGAAGCCGGTCTTGGGGTTTATCGGGCGCTGGAAAGAGGTGGCTTGAGCCAGGCCCGAAGTCAAGTAGCTACTTTGGTCGGCAGGGATACCGGAGCGTTGAATGAAGCCGAAGTAGTTCGGGCCGGGGTAGAAAGTGTGGCTGAGAACACGGTGGATGGGGTGATTGCCCCGCTTTTTTACGCCTTCTTAGGGGGCGCGCCTCTGGCTCTGGCCTACAAGGCGATTAATACCCTTGATTCTATGGTCGGCTACAAAAACGAGAGATATGCTCAATTTGGCTGGGCCTCGGCCAAATTGGATGATTTAGCCAATTTTATCCCGGCCAGAATAGCAGGACTTATTTTACCGCTGGCGGCAGGCTTGACCGGCCAAGCTGGTATCAGAAGTGTAAAAACTATCCTGAGGGACAGAAAGAACCATCCCAGTCCTAATGCCGGCATACCTGAGGCGGCTGTAGCCGGCGCCCTGGGTGTCCAGCTTGGGGGTCTGAATTACTACCAGGGACTGCCTTCAGCCAGGCCCCTAATTGGAGATAGAATCAATCCCCTTTCTCCGATCCGGATTAAAGAGACCGTCTATATAATGTATGCGGCCTCTCTTCTTTTTGTGGCAATGATTATCATTTCGGCCATTATGAACCAGGTTTCCTGAAGAAACCTGGTTTCTTCAGGGCTCAAGTGGCCGAAACGATAACCACCGCCTTACAATCTTTTTAAGTAATCGTAAACAATCTGTGACCACGATTCCATCTTATCATAAAAAGGTTCAATTTCAGAGAGGGATAAGAGTTGGCCGATCATCTCGTGGTCCTCCAGGACAGTTATAAGGGAAGAATAGCCCTCAAACAAATAGAAAAGACCCAGGTGAACCCGGCTAACTTCGCGAGAATCATCGTTAATAAATCCAACTAAGGAGTGAGAAAGCCCGCCTTCGTAGCTGACTTCTTCTGCCCACTCACGCCAGAGTCCGGCTTCAACAGGATTGGCTCCTTGGGTATCTTCAAGGTTAATATGCCCCCCCAGTCCCAGGGAATACTGGTGATGAAGCCGATGTTCGGCTGAGTGTTCTAATCGCTTGACTAATAAGTAGCTATGATTATACCGGAAGACTATATAGGGAATTATCTGCTGCCAGGAAGGATCGTCTTCCACCAGGTGGCGAGAAAGGAATGAGTGTCTTTCTTGAATAATCTTTAGTAAGGTATCAATCCCGTCTGTTTTAAGACCCTGCCAGCTCTCATTTTTAAATACCTCAGCCGTAGCCACCACCATTACTTTTTCTGTGGTCAAGAATCTTGTTCCGTAACTACTCAGGTTGTTTAGACTGAAGGCTGAAGGCTGAAGGCTGTCCCTAAAAGCCTTCCACCTTCAGCCTTCAGCCTTCAGCCTAAAAGCCTTCAGCCTATCTACCTGAGTAGTTACCCTCTTCCTTTCCGTATTCGGATTATTTAAACCCCAGGACATCGCCCATATCATAAAGTCCTGGGAAAGCCTGGGAGACGAACCTGGCTGCCCGGAGGGCGCCTCTGGCAAATATCTCTCGCGAACTCGCCTGATGGGTGAGTTCTAACCTCTCTCCTTCCCCAAGGAAGAGAACCGTGTGTTCTCCCACCACGTCTCCCCCTCTGATAACAGAGATGCCGATTTCCTCCCGGGGCCTTGGTCCAATCATTCCTTTGCGACCATAGGTCCCCACTTTTTCCAGGTCCCTGCCCAGTATTTCTGCCACAATCTTGGCCAGCCTGAGGGCTGTGCCTGATGGGGCATCGTGTTTATGATGATGATGGGCCTCAATAATCTCACAGTCGTAATATTCCCCTAATACAGCCGCCGCCGTCTTGACCAGCTTAAGGAGGAGGTTTACGCCTACCGCCATGTTAGGGGCAGAAACCACGGGGATGGTTTTGGAGACCTCTTTAAGTTGTTGGAGATGATAGGATCCAAATCCAGTGGTCCCAATAACCATAGCCTTTCCAGCCTGCAGGGCCAACTTTAGATGGCTGATACTGGCCTCAGGGGTGGTAAAGTCGATCAGAACATCGGCTCTATCAATAATGGCTGAAAGATCGTCTGATAAAACAACCCCCTTTTCTTCTAAACCAATTAAAGGGCCAATATCAGCGCCTAAACAGGGATGCTTTTCCCTCTCCGTTACTCCTGCCAGCTCCATATCCCTCTCCAGGCAAACCAGTCTGGTAATGGCACTCCCCATTTTCCCTGTAGCGCCAGGGACAATGACTCTAATCATTTATCTCCTCCTTTATTTCTGGTAACTGGTGAATGGTGTCTGGTAGGCGAGGCTTGCCAGACTACCAGACCTCAGACTGCCCGGACCTCAGGATTACTTACCGCTGATAAGAAGCCACTAACAGTATATCGTTTTCCCTGGCTACCTCAGACGCGGTGGGATGGATGTAGTAACCAAACATCACCTTAATTACCGGCTTCTGTAGGCTTTGTTCTACCAGAATAGCCTGTTTAGCAAAATCAGCCGCTTCTCTGCCATATATCCTTGATTTGCTCTCTCCCAGAATAATTACCTCTTCTCCATCCTCACGCTTCCCTTCACCATAAAGGTCTATCTCAACTTCTTTACTGTCCACGACAAAGAACTTCCTGGTCAATTCTTCGACAAAGATATGGAGGTGTCTTTCCAGATAACCGGGCAACACCAGGCGGGCAATATCTTCCAATCCAAAACCTATGTTGTCGGACAACCTACCTACATTGACTGATAGGGCCGCCAGCGCTTCTTCTGTTTTTTTCTGAGCCTGAGCCAGTTCTTCTATGGCTTGCTCCACCCTGGTCAACCTCTCTTCCGAGGCTTTTTGGGCCTGAGCAAGCTCTTGTATGGCTTGCTCCACCCTGGTCAACCTCTCTTCCGAGGCTTTTTGGGCCTGAGCAAGCTCTTGTATGGCTTGCTCCACCCTGGTCAACCTCTCTTCCGAGGCTTTTTGGGCCTGAGCAAGCTCTTGTATGATTTGCTCCACCCTCGTCAACCTGTCTTCCGAGGCCTTCTGAGCCTGAGCAAGCTCTTCGACTCTTTCTTCCGTTCTTTGCTGGGCCTGAGCAAGTTTTTCTATGGCTTGCTCCACCCTGGTCAACCTGTCCTCCGAGGCTTTCTGGGCCTGAGCAAGTTTTTCAATGGCTCGCTCCACCCCGGTTAACCTGCCTTCCGCGGCTTTCTGGGCCTGAGCCAGCTCAGCTACAATTCCTCTCAACTCACTGAAATCCTGGCGAATAATATCACTTTTTTCAACCCGCTCATCAACTATTTTCACCACAAGATCATACAGCTCGGCTGATATAGCCATCTTTCATCGCCTCCTTAACTCGAATTAAATCCAATACCTGACGGCTGACACTTGAAGGCTTACCATCAGGTTACAACAATCCATATTCTGTCAGCACACTTCTTAGCTTCTCTCTCGAACTATCCTTTAGCGGCACCAGGGGCAATCGCAGTTCAGATGAAGGCAAGAGTCCCATCATATACAGGGCTTCTTTAGCCGGCGCCGGGTTGGTTTCCATAAACATGGCGCCACAAAGAGGTAGGAGTTTATAATGGAGCTTCCTGGCCTCCTCCAGGTGGCCGGCCTGAAATTCCCTGATCAAAGCAGCTACATCAGTCGGAGCCACATTGGCCGTAGCCGCAATAGCCCCGGCGCCTCCTACTGAGAGAATAGGCAAAAGATTGGCATCCTCACCGCAGAGGATGGTGAAATCCTTTCCACAAAGCCGGATGATTTCGCTTACTTGCTGCATGTCTCCAGAGGCTTCTTTGATCCCAATGATATTTTTAATCTCAGCCATCCTGGCGATGGTAGCTGGTTCCATGTTTCTTCCGGTGCGTGAAGGAACATTGTAGAGAATAATGGGGAGGTTCACCCGTTGGGCGATATAGCTGAAGTGGGCGTAAATACCCTCCTGAGTAGGCTTATTGTAATAGGGGGTAATGGAAAGAACGGCATCAGCCCCGACAGATTCAGCATATCTGGCCAACTCCAGGGCCTCGGCCGTAGAATTGGAACCAGCCCCGGCCACTATCGGCACCCTGCCGGCCACACATCTTATCACAAATCTGACTACCTCCTTATGCTCTTCGTGAGAGAGAGTGGCTGACTCACCCGTGGTCCCGCAGGGCACAAAACCATTAGTTCCCTTATTAATATGAAACTTGATTAGCTTCTCCAGGGTGGCATAATCAACCTTACCCTCCTTAAATGGCGTCACTATGGGCACAATAGAGCCTGAAAATTTTATCATCTTATTATCTCCTCCTTCTTACGTCTTTATGTCTCGGCGAGAGACTACTACTTTATTTATATCCAATTCTCCCCGATAAACCACCTGGACATCCCCTTCCAGGTAGACCTCTTTGATCCAGCTCCCCTCAGCCTCAAAGTAGACCGTTAAGACCTCACCACTTCTTGTCTCAACTGCCACAGGGGGTTTAAGAAAGCCAAGCAGGTAAGCCACGATTGCCCCGGCCACAGAACCGGTTCCACAAGAGAAGGTCTCATCCTCTACTCCCCGCTCGTAGGTTCGGATCTTGATGTGATCAGATTCAATCTCGATAAAATCTACATTGGTCCCTTGAGGCTGAAAGGCCGGGTGGTATCGTATCCGGCGGCCGAGTTCAACTACTTCTGCCCGTTTCACATCTCTTGTCACCAGAACAGCGTGTGGCACCCCGGTGTTTAAATAAGCTACTCTTTCCCGATCTCTCCCCTCCAGGTTAATTTCCTTCGAGAGGACAATATCAGCGGGTTCAGTCAGCTTCACCTTAACCCGGGCATCTTCAACCTCAGCTCTAACCGGTCCGGCCAGGGTTTCAATAAGCATATCAGATTTAGCCATTCCGGTTGAATGCGCAAAATAGGCCATACAGCGAGCGCCGTTACCACACATCTCCGCCTCACTTCCATCGGCATTGATAATCCTCATCTTAAGGTCGGCCCATTCAGAAGACTCGGCCAACAATAAGCCATCGGCTCCCACCCCGAACTTTGGCCGGCAGATAGCTTGAACCCAGGCCGGATCGGTCGGGATATTACCATCGCGATTGTCCATCACGATAAAATCGTTCCCGCTGCCATTCATCTTCCAAAAATTTCGCACCCCCTTTGTGGGTAGCCGGCCTTTCGAGTCAGATGTCATTACCAATTCCTTCTTCCTGAGCAATCATATCTTCATAAGTCTGTCTTCTTCGAATGAGGTAATATTTATCTCCCTTTACCAACACCTCCGGCAAAAGGGGTCTGGCATTGTAATTAGAAGCCATAGAGTAACTATACGCCCCGGCATCTAAAACAGCCATTAAGTCTCCTACGTGAGGACGCGGGAATCTCCTCTCTTTTCCCAGATAATCGCCTGACTCACAGATAGGACCTACGATATCGACTGTCAGGACATTACTTTCCCTGATTATTCCTGGTATAATACGATGATAACTTCCATATAAGGTTGGCCGAATAAGGTCATTCATGCCGGCATCAACTACCAGGAAGTTTTTACGAAGGGTTTCTTTAACATAGAGCACCTGGGTTATTAAGGCGCCGGCATTACCCACTATGCTCCGGCCGGGTTCTAAGATAAGACGGCAGCCTGTTTCTCCTACCAGCGGACGAAAGGCCTCAGCCATCTCAGCCGGGGTAGGCGGGGTATCCACTTCTTGATAAGATATTCCCAAGCCGCCACCTAAGTTAATGTAGCTAATATCAATACCCATGCCCTTCAGTTCTAAGACCAGGTCGGTTAATTTTTTAAGGGCTTCCACAAATGGAGCGGATTCAGTAATCTGTGATCCAATATGAGTATGGATGCCAATAATCTCGATATGGTTAAGCTCAGAGGCCAGTTGATAAACCTCGCCGGCTTGAATAATATGGACGCCGAATTTGCTTTCTGCCAGGCCGGTAGCAATATAAGGATGAGTGCCCGGGTCAATGTCAGGGTTAACCCGAAGGGCAATCCTGGCTCTTACACCTTTCTCCTTAGCTAATTCATCGATAAAGACCAATTCATCCTTTGAATCCACATTAAACATCAGGATGTCAGAATCAAGGGCAAATTCAATCTCAGCCTTTGTCTTTCCGTTGCCATTAAAAACAATTTTCTCTACCGGCACCCCCGCCCTAAAGGCCTTAAATAACTCTCCCCCAGAAAGCACATCAGCTCCACAACCCATTTGAGCCAGCAATCGACAGATAGAGAGATTGGAATTGGCCTTGTAGGCATAGCAAATGAGCGGGTCAAGTTCCGCGAACCCTTCCTGATAAGCCGCATAGTTGGCTGCCAGGGTCTCATAACTATAGACATAAAAAGGCGTGCCTACCTCTTCGGCTATATCCATAAGTCTGACATCATCGCAATAAAGATCCTGATGGTAATAACTAAATCCTGCCATTGGTCATGCCCCCCTCTGATTTCGGATTGCGGATTTTATTTCTTCTCCATCTTCTCAATCTGTTTCTCCACCTTCTGTTTCGCTTTTTGAGCCCATTTACTTTCCGGAAAGCGATCCAGCACCTTAATTACTTCTTCTCTGGTCAATCTCCCCCATTCGGTATTAAAATATTTCTTGTCCTTGAGTAATTTCTGGTAAGTCTTTACGCCATCTTCCCACCTCTCGACCTTAATGTAAGTGGAGGCCATTCGGTATAAGGCCTCAGGAACAAGATCAGATTTTTTATGATTTTCAACCAGAAGGGTGTAAGCGACGATAGCTTCCTGCCATTGATCGAGTTCTTCAAAGCACCTCCCAATACTCATCTGGGCTTCATCAGCATAATAAACATCAGGATAGTAATCAAGAAAATGCCGGTACTCAGTAATGGCTAACTCAAATTTCTCCTCTTTCTGATAGGTTTGAGCCATATTAAATTGCAAGGCAGCCGATTGATTAGCGGTATATCGGTAATGAGCTATCGGGTCTTCATGGCCACCGCAGGCCATAAGTGAAAAAAGAAACAGGCTACTAAAGGCAGCATTTATTGTTTTCCTGTATTTATGCCAAAGGTCACCCATAGCGCGGCCTCCCGTCTCGATGCTCGATGCTCGATGCTCGAGCATCCAGCCTCGAGCATCCAGCATCCAGCATCCAGCCTCGAGCATCGAGCATCCAGCCTCGAGCATCCAGCATCCAGCCTCGAGCATCGAACCTGATAGGCTGCGTTTAATATACCATTAAAGCCATAAGAAGTCAATAAAAAATTCCGACCTGTTTAAATAAGAGACAAGAAACTTTCCATAGATATAGATAGCTTTACTACTAAAAACAGGTCGCTCCTACGGAGCTGCAAATATATTGCTTTTGCGAAATACTACAAACAGATTGCTCCTAACGGAGCTTTATTCAGGTTAGCTCTAGAGGAGCGACATGTTTGTAGAATATATCTCTCATAACAAATTAGAGATCCAGAGGAGCGATCTGTTTATTCTCTTTCTCACCCTAATTGGGGGATATTTGTATAAACCTATTTCACAGGTCGAAAAATTCCGACCTGTAGAGATTACAAGCAATTCTCTTCAAACCTGAAAGGTTTGAATTTTACATAACCACAGGTGAAATCTGCGGAAGGCGAAACAGCTCCGAACATCTCAACCCTGAAAGGGTTGAATTCTAGGCGATGGATAATATTCGACCCTTGCAGGGTCGAGCGTGGCGATTTGTTTCCGTAGATTGCATCTACGGCTATTTAAAATTCGACGCTTTCAGCGTCAGTAGTCTACAACCTAACTATACAGGTTGAAAAATTCGGCTCAAGGCGGATCTCCTCAAATTCGCCTTGAGCCTTTTTTTTTAGTTGCATTATTTCAGAATTATGATACAATATCTCTAAATTATTCCGAATTTGAAGGACGGCCTAGCCCGAAACTCAAGTATTGCGGAAGTGTAGCGTAGTGTATCCATAGGGACAGCGGCCTGACCTTCTCGAAAGCTCAGAACTTTCGGGAAGGTAGATGACTGTCCCACGTTTACCTTTACTACCGCTCGGCGAAAGTTTCTGGGCGGTTTCAGCCGGGTTCGAGGATTCAAGGGTTCAAGACCGTAGGGGCACGTTGCAACGGGCCCCTACAGTAAGGGCGATTTGCGAATCGTCCTTGCAAAAGGAAGAGGTAGGGGCGAATAATTATTCGCCCCTACCTTTAAAGAGACTTTACCCATAAATACTAACGTGACAAGGCACTAGTGCTCTGTGACATTTGATTTGATGGTCTCCTCCCCCACACCTCAATCCTCTCCCCCAGGGGAGAGGAAGGGATAAATTTCCCTCGCCCCAGCGGGGAGAGGGTCAGGGTGAGGGGGAAAAGAAGAGGCTCAACCCACAATTTCAAGCGTCACAGAGCACTAGGAACTTACGTCGTGTTGTTCTACGTGGCCACGGGAGAAAAGAAGTTGTCCCGATTGAAGAAAAGATTGGAGGAAGTCAAGGCTCGTATCTTTAGAGCCGCCGAAAGAAGTAGTCGCGACCCCTCCCGAATTAAGTTGGTAGCTGTAACCAAACAGGTTGAAGTAGACACAATTAGAGAGGCTATTTCGGCCGGGGTGACCATCATCGGTGAAAGTCGTGTCCAGGAGGCAAGCAGAAAGTATGATCAGATGGGGCGTGCTGGTCTGGCCTGGCATTTAGTAGGCCATTTACAGACGAACAAGGTTAAGCGTGCCCTGGAAATATTTAATTTTATCCATTCGGTGGACCGGCTCTCTTTGGCTGAGGAGATCGATCGCCGCGCCCGTCAGGAGGGCAAGGTAGTTCCGGTTCTTATTCAGGTGAATGTAGCGGCTAAGGAGAGCCAATTCGGCCTATTGGAAGATCAGCTTTTTCCTCTCCTCTCCAAGATAGATGGTCTGGAACATCTCCAGATCGAGGGCCTGATGACTATCGCCCCCCTGACCACTGATCCGGAAGAGGCACGACCTTATTTTAGACGCCTTCGAGAAATAGCTGAAGAGGTTAAGCATCGGACCTGGAAGTCAATCAAGATGAAATACCTTTCTATGGGGATGAGTAATGATTTTGAAGTGGCCATCGAGGAGGGGGCTAATATGGTCCGAATCGGTTCGGCTATCTTTGGAGGTTGGAGCTATCGAGGATAAATTGCGAATTGCGAATTGCGAATTGCGAATCGCGAATCTATTTTTTAAAATCCGCAATTCGCAATCCGCGATTCTCAATTCGCAATCCGCGATTCGCGATAAGGTAAACCCCTATGATTAATAAGACCCTGGGTTTTATTGGGACCGGCAATATGGGCCAGGCCCTGATCAAGGGCCTTTTGAAGGCCGGAAGGATTGAGTCCCAACAGATTATAGCCACTGACCTTGACAAGGCCAAGCTGGCCTTCTTAGAGGGCGAGACAAACATCAGGATAGTGGAGCAAGATAAACAGGCCGTGGAAGTATCTGAGGCGGTCCTTCTTTGTGTCAAGCCGGCAGCTATTACTCATCTCCTGAAAAACATAGCCCCGGTTCTTACGCCTGAAAAGGTCATTATCTCCATCGCCGCCGGAATTGGGACTCAACAGATTGAAGAGATCATCGGAGAGGGTATCCCTGTTATCCGGGTGATGCCCAATACGCCGGCCATGGTTGGGGCTGGAATTTCAGCTATCTCTCCAGGAAAGTATGCTGGCCCGGGTGAAGCCCAACTGGCCGTGGCCATATTTGGGGCGGTAGGTGAAGTAGTGGCTATTAACGAAAGCCTGATGGACGTTATTACCGGACTTTCCGGTAGTGGCCCGGCCTACATTTTTACCGTTATCGAAGCCTTGTCTGAGGCCGGTGTGGCCGGCGGACTTCCCAGAGAGACCGCCTTAAAAACCGCTGTCTGGACAGTTTTGGGCGCGGCTAAAATGGTTTTGGAGACCGGACAACATCCCGCCCTTCTTCGCGAAATGGTTACTTCCCCGGGAGGAACAACTGTCGCTGGGCTTAAGGCCTTAGAGGAGAGGGGCATAAGAGGGATGTTTATGGAGGCAGTAGATCAGGCGACCAGACGATCTAAGGCATTAGCTAAGAGCCAATAGGGAACAGCCCGAAGGCGGATGGCCTATTCCCTCTGGGCTGTTTGCCTAATTGGCGGAGGTGAAAGATGTTTATCTTGGGACAACTTCTGTATTCAGCAGGCGGCCTTCTGGATATACTCTGTAAAATATTTTACTTCTTACTCGTAGCCAGGATATTTCTCTCGTGGGTCAACCCTGATCCCTATCACCCGATTGTTGAATTTATCTACAAAATTACTGAGCCTATCCTGGGACCTATTAGGCGAATTATCCCGCTTCAGGTGGGGGTGATTGATCTGTCCCCTATTATTGCCTTTATTGCCCTAGATTTTTTGCGTCGATTCCTGGTTGGCTCATTATATCACCTGGCAGGACAATTGATGTGAGTTTTGAAACTACACCTTGCAAGGGAGGAATACGGTTCAAGATCAAGGTCATCCCCAGATCGTCAGTCAACCGGATTGTTGGTCCTGAGGAAGGGATGCTCAGGGTGAAAGTGACACCTCCTCCGTCAGAGGGAGAGGCTAATGAGGCGGTGATCAAGCTGTTGGCCAAAAGTTTAGGAATAAGTAAATCTTCAATTATGATCGTCTCTGGTCACCACAGCCGGATTAAGGAGATCCAGATTAAGGGAATAACCGATGAGGAATTAAAGAGGAATATAACCAGTTTAGTTTGAAGGGGGAAATACAATGCTTGATAAAATTGATAAGATACAAGAAATATTAGAGAGATTAGCTGTCAGTCAAGAGAAAACTGATGAAGAACTAAAAAAACTTACTGAAAGTCAGAAAGAGACCGATGAAGACCTAAAAAAACTTGCTGAGAGTCAGAAGAAGACCGATGAAGAATTAAGGGATTTGAGTAAGGAAGTAAGCAAGCTGACGAAAAGTGATGAAATCCTTCGCAAGCAATTAGGAGAGTTCACTAATAGTTGGGGCAAGTTTGTCGAAGGCATGGTAGCCCCTTCTGTGCCCGAGATATTTAAACACCTTGGGATAGAGGTACTTACCCTTTACCAACGCGCCCTAAAACACAAAAAAGGGGAGGAGATGGAGATAGATATCCTTTGTCGTGGGAGGAGGGATGATGGCCGGGAGATAATTATCGTCACTGAGGCCAAAAGCACTTTTGAGGTAGAGGATATCAATGAATTTGTAGAGCGGCTTATGGAATTCAAGGAATTCTTCGATGAGTATAGGGAGCAGGATGTAGTGGGGGTTACGGCTGGAACAACCTTTCGGCAGGAAGTAAGGAAATATGCTCAAAGGAAGGGGCTTTATGTCCTGGTGCCTTCTGGTGAAATAATGAAGCTCTGGAATAAACCTGATTTTAAACCGAAGATATGGAACGGACAGGCAGTAGATGAGTCTTAGGAGAATAAATAATGAACTATCAAGACACATTAAATCTACCTAAAACAGATTTTCTTATGCGGGCTAAGCTGCCCCAGCGGGAGCCGGAGATGGTTAAATCATGGGAAGAAAAGGATATCTATGCCCTTCTGAGAGAAGCCGGGCAGGGTAAGCCAAAATATATCCTCCATGATGGTCCGCCTTATGCCAACGGCGATATCCATATGGGACACGCTTTAAATAAGATATTGAAAGACATCATCGTCAAGTATAAGTCAATGTTCGGTTTTGATTCCCCTTATATTCCCGGTTGGGATTGCCACGGTCTGCCTATCGAATACAAGGTGATGCAAATCTTAAAGGATAGAAAAGACTTAACTCAAGCTGAGATTAGAACCGAATGTGAGAAGTATGCCAGACACTATGTGGATGTCCAGCGGGATCAATTCAAGCGGTTGGGTGTTTTTGGCGATTGGGACCATCCCTATCTTACCCTCACGCCTGATTACTGCGCCACGATTATTGAGGCCTTTGGAGAGCTGGTCAAACGAGGCCACATCTATCGCGGGTTGAAGCCGGTTCACTGGTGCAGTTCCTGTCAGACAGCCCTGGCCGAGGCCGAGGTAGAATATAAAGATAAATCTTCACCCTCCATTTACGTCCGATTTCCTTTGAAAGAGGCCGTAGGAGGAGCGGAAGCCGATGTCCTTATCTGGACAACCACCCCCTGGACCCTGCCGGCTAATGTGGCTATTGCTCTCCACCCGGCCTTTACGTATGCCCTGGTCGAAACGGATGGCCGCAGATTAATAATAGCTGAGGCCCGGGTCAAACCCGTAATGGAGGAGATGGGCCTCAAGGATTATCAAATCAGACAGACTATGTCCGGTAGTGAACTGGAAGGGAAAGAAGCCCTTCACCCCTTTATGAAGAGGGATTCCCGGATTATCCTGGGTGAATACGTGACGATGGATCAAGGGAGCGGGTGTGTCCATATCGCCCCGGGACACGGCCTGGATGACTATGAGGCCGGCCTGGCTTACCACCTGCCCATCATTACCCCAGTGGATGATAAGGGCTGCTTTACCTCCGAGGCAGGAGAATTTGCCGGTCAGGAGGTCTTTTCAGCCAACAGGGCCATTATTAAGCGTTTAACTGATGATGGTTATTTGCTTTACGCCACGGCTATCATCCACTCCTATCCGCACTGCTGGCGGTGCAAAAGGCCCATTGTCTTCAGGGCTACCAGGCAGTGGTTTATTGACTTAGAGAAAAATGATCTTCGAGCTAAGGCGCTGGAGGAAACCCGGCGGGTGAAATGGATCCCGGTCTGGGGGGAGAGCAGGTTCTACAATACTATCAGGAGTAGACCTGATTGGTGCATCTCCAGACAAAGGGCCTGGGGTGTGCCTATCCCGGCTTTTCACTGCTCAAGTTGTGGGAACCACCTGCTCCTGCCGGAAACTATCGAAAAGATAAAAGAAAAAGTCGCTCAAGAAGGCATTGAGGTGTGGTTTTCAGAAGACTTGACCGAGCTTATCCCCCCCGAGACTTCGTGCAGTGCCTGCGGTGGGCAGGAATTTGTCCAGGAGACCGATATCCTGGATGTCTGGTTTGAATCAGGGGTGAGCCACTTAGCTGTTTTCAGCCCTGATTCCGGCCTCCCCTGGCCGGCAGACCTATACCTGGAGGGAAGTGACCAGCATCGTGGCTGGTTTCAATCTTCAATGCTGACCTCGGTCGGCATAGGCAAGTCGGCCCCTTACCGAGTGGTGCTCACTCACGGCTTTATGTTGGATGAAAAAGGGAAGGCCATGAGCAAATCAGAAGGTAATGTCATCTCTCCAGAGGAGATTATTAGCCGCTACGGAGCCGATGTCTTACGGCTCTGGGTGGCCTCGGAGGATTATCGAGAGGATGTCCGTCTGGGAGAAGAGATCCTCAAGAGAATGATTGATGCCTACCGGAAGATTCGCAACACCTGTCGATTTATCCTGGGCAATCTTTATGATTTTGATCCTGATCGAGACATGGTTGAAATTGATTCTATGTTGGAGATAGACAGATGGATCTTGCACCGGTTGGCTAATTTTATCCAGCAGTGTCAAAAGGCTTACGAAGACTTTGAATTTCACCGGCTGTATCACGCCCTGAATAATTTCTGTGTAGTTGATCTTTCTTCGCTTTATTTAGATATTATCAAAGACAGGCTTTATACCTATCCAGCCGATTCCAAAGGGCGTCGAGCCGCCCAAACCGCTATGTATGAAGTTTTGACCGGTCTGACCTCCTTGATGGCCCCGGTACTTAGTTTCACGGCTGAAGAGGTCTGGCAGCATCTGCCTCCGCAGAAGGATAGACCCGCCAGTGTTCATTTAAGCCGGATGCCGTCAGTGAAGGAAAAATATGTCACTGAAGAATTAGCCAAAAGATGGGAAAAGATTTTCAAGATAAGGGAAGAGGTCTCCCGTGGCATGGAAGAAGCCAGAAGAGCGGGAATAATCGGCAATTCCCTGGAAGCCAGGGTGACTTTAAGTGTGCCTGAGACTGAAGCTGAGCTTTTAGCCGCCTATGAAAAACAGTTGCCGGCTATATTTATTGTCTCTCAGGTTGAACTTAAGGCGGCGGAGAAGATAGAGGTAAAGGTAACCAAGGCTGAAGGGGTAAAATGTGAGCGTTGTTGGAACTACAGTCCAACCGTAGGTGAAGATAAACAGCACCCGGGCTTATGCGCCCGGTGCCTAAAAGTTATCATAACCGTTTAGCCACAGATGCACACAGATGAAACACGGAAAATCCGTGAGCCGTGTCCGTGATTCGGGTCTGTCCTTAGGCTGTAGGGACAACCCTTGTGGTTGTCCGTCTACGGAACGGACAGGGATAAGCACGGACATGGACAAGCCCTGTCCCTACAATTCCGCCTTCTGCCCTGTGTTACTTATCGGTGTTAATCCGTGTGTGCAGCTATACCTGAACGGTTACAAGTTATAATAGCCTGACTGCTCAGCCACCAAGCCACAAAGACACGGTGTCTTGGTGTCTGAGTACTCCAAAGTGGAAGTTGAGGTGAAATTATATGGAAGTAAGGCAGCATCAAAAGAAATTGGAAGAGATGAGGGCGGATCTGGCGGATAAGATTCGTCGGCTGGAAAAGGAGGAGATGCGTTGCTCTTGTCGTGAATCAACCGGAGATTTGTCCGGGTATTCTCAACATATGGCGGAGACGGCGGCGGCCTCCTTTGAACAGGAAAGGCGAATTGGTTTAATCTCGAGAGAGACGGATATCCTTTACGAAATTGATGAGGCCCTCTATCGGATCAGAGATGGTAAATTCGGGATATGCGAAGGATGCGGAGAAGAGATAAATTCTCACCGACTGGAAGCCGTTCCCTACGCCAGGTTTTGTATTGAATGTCAAAAAAAGATGGAGTCTAATCGGCGGTAAAGTCGGGGGACGTGCCCGTTATCCGTGTCTGGAAAAGAAAAGTAACCGTTCAGCACATGATGCTGGATGCTCGATCCTCGATGCTCGATCCTCGATGCTGGTAAAGGATCCAGTATCCAGGATCGAGCATCGAGCATCGAGTTTGTGTCTTTGTGGCTGAACACTTACAAAAAAACGGACACGAGCCACGGACACGGCCAATGGAGATAGGTTGAGCCTTGATCTTACATTTAGTTACTATTGTCATTGCTGGTTCGGTCATTATTTTAGATCAGATAACGAAAGCGATTATTTCTACCCGGCTGGAGCCAGGTAAGAGTATCTTTATCCTGAAAGACTATGTGGCGCTATCTTATGTCACTAATCCAGGGGGCGCCTTTGGTATCCTTGGAAAGTGGGGAGGATTCTTTACCGTCTTTAGCATAGGGATTATTGTCCTCATTATTATCTTGTTAAAGGGTCTCCCCCGATCCAATCACTGGCTCAGGGTGGCTTTTGGATTAATTTTGGGAGGAGCCGGCGGAAATCTGATTGATCGGCTTAGAATAGGGGAGGTAATCGATTTTATTGATATGGGGGTTGGTTATTGGCGCTGGCCGGCCTTTAATCTGGCGGACACCTGTATTTGCTTGGGAGTAGGGATGGCGGCGTATCATTTATACAGGGCCCAGAGCCCAGAAGATAGCTAATACATTAGGAGGCACTCGATGGCTAACAGTATGACCGGCTTTGGTCAGGGTGGGAATGAATATCTCTTCTGCGAGATAAGATCTTTAAACCATAAGTTTTGTGAAATAGGGGTTAAATTGCCACTCCAGTTGAATATCCTTGAAGGTAAGGTTCGAGATTACATCAAGCAGAAGATTGCTCGGGGCAGAATCTCTGTCTTTATCAGAACCGAACCTTCCTTGGAAATAGGTAAGGAAGTGGCAGTCAATCTTGAGGTAGCCAGGGCTTATCTTAATGCCAGCCACCAATTATCTGCTGCGCTCCATCTGGAAAACGACGTGAAGGCCTCTTATCTATTAAGCATGAATGATGTGGTCACCACTCGAAAGGCTGAAATTGATCTTGATTCTATCTGGGAAGGGCTTAAGGACGTGATAGATACGGCCCTCGCTTTACTTCTTGAAATGAAGGCTATCGAGGGAAAAGAATTACAACGGGATATAACTGAGAGGGTGGAAGTAATGGAAAAGATGACCACCGCCATAAATGACCTGGCTCCAGAGGTGGTAGATGAATATCGGGAAAAACTTAGTCAACGACTTTCTGTGATTATGCCTGATCAAGCATTAGATGAAACCAGGTTAGCTATGGAGGTGGCCATTTTTGCCGATAAATCCGATATCACCGAAGAAGTGGTCAGACTTTCAAGCCATCTTAAACAGATGAAAGAAGTTTTAACTATAAAAGGCCCTATCGGACGCCAATTAGAATTTTTGTCTCAGGAAGTAGCCAGAGAGGTAAATACTATCTCTGCCAAGACGTCAAACTTGAAAATAACCCAACTTACCCTCAAGATGAAAAATGAACTGGAGAAAGTAAGAGAACAACTCCAGAATGTAGAATAGATTGGTAAGTGGTCATCGGTGCTCGGTGATCGGTGATAACCGGTAACCGCTTTCTACTCACCGATAACCTGATAACCGATTAAAGGAGGTCTAAGATGATGAAGCTGATCAACATTGGTTTCGGAAACGTGGTGGCTGGCTCCCGGGTGATAGCCATTGTTTCTCCTGAATCAGCCCCTATTAAGAGGATCAAGGAGGAGGCCAGAGATGAGGGGAGGCTAATCGATGCTACCTATGGTCGCCGCACCAGGGCAATTATTATTACTGATTCCAACCATGTTATCCTATCAGCCGTTCAGCCGGAGACTATGGCTCAAAGACTGGCCAGTGATTAAATATGACTAATCTCCTTCTGGTTATTTCCGCTCCCTCAGGGACAGGAAAAACCACTATTTGTGATCGACTTGTTTCTTCCTGTCCTGATTTAGCTTATTCTATTTCTTTCACTACCAGGTCACCCCGAGCTGGTGAAATAGAAGGTAAACATTACCAGTTTGTCTCGGAGGAAGGATTTAAGACCTTGATCAGGCAGGGTGAATTTGTGGAATGGGCTATGGTGCATGGGAATTATTACGGGACTCCCAGAGGTCCTTTGGAAGAATCTTTAGCCAAAGGTAAAACCCTGGTTATGGATATAGATGTTCAGGGGGGTATTCAGATAAAAGAAAAGTACAAAGAATCGGTCCTGATATTCATTATACCTCCTTCTCTGGAAGAACTTAAGCTACGGCTTAACCGTCGTAAAACCGAGGATAAAGAAACAATTACCAAACGCCTTCGTGGAGCTCAAGAAGAGTTAAAGTATGCTTCCTGTTATGATTACTGTCTTATTAACCACCAGATTGATGAAACAGTGAACCAGCTAAAAGCAATTATTGCAGCCGAAAAATGCAGGGTGAAACGGATGAGTTTTGATGTCTTCTGGCTATTAGAAAATAATGACTACTTAGGTAGATAGGCTGAAGGCTTTTAGGGACAGTCTTCAGTCTTCAGCCTTCAGTCTAAACAACCTGAGTAGTTACGAAAGGGGTTAAGATAAAAGGTATGGATATAGAGAAAATAGAGAAATTATTTTCTAAATCAAAAAATCGGTATTATTTGCTGACGTTAGTGGCCAAAAGGGCCTGTCAACTTAAAGAGGAAGGCGTTAGTAAAGCTCAATCAGAATCGGAACTAGCCAAGCCTACTATTATTTCTTTAACTGAATTGGCAGAGGACAAAATCCAATATCATGAAAAATGAAAAGGGAGGCTCGATGCTTGATGCTCGATGCTCGAGGATCGAGCATCGAGGATCGAGCATCGAGCATCGAGCATCGAGCATCAATGAGAAATGCAGCTATAATTGGAACCGGCCGACATCTTCCTGATAAGGTCTTAACCAACACTGAGTTGGAAAATATGGTGGAGACATCGGACGAGTGGATTAGGACTAGAAGCGGGATCAAGGAAAGACGGATAGCCGAGCCGGGAACATCCGCTTCTTCCCTGGGAGTTCCGGCAGCCAGGCGTGCCCTGAAGAAAGCCGGGGTAAGGCCGACTGATTTAGATCTCATTATTGTGTCGACTATGACCCCTGATATGCCTTTTCCGGCTACAGCCTGTCTTATTCAACGTGAACTGGGCGCCAAAAAGGCCATTGCCTTTGACCTCCAGGCAGCGTGTTCGGGTTTTCTCTATGGGCTGGAGGTGGGCAGACAATTTATTGCTACGGGGACATATCAATACGTTCTGGTCTGTGCCTCGGAAGTGATGTCATCTGTTATCGACTGGACAGATCGAAGCACCTGTGTGCTTTTTGGTGATGGAGCAGGGGCAGCCGTGCTGGCTCCTTGTGAGAGCGGTTATGGAATTTTAACCAGCCACCTTCACTCAGATGGCCGGGAGGCTGATCTGATCGAGATGCCCGGCGGAGGCTCCAGGAATCCGGCTACCCACGAAACCATTAATACAGGCTTGCATTATTTGAAAATGAAAGGAAATGAGGTCTTTAAGCTCGGGGTGAGACTGATGTCCATGTCTGTTCGCCATGTTTTAGCCGAAAGCGGTATTTCCGAAGACAACATCGATCTTCTGATCCCGCATCAGGCTAATATCCGCATTATCTTGGCTATGGCCGAGCGATTAAAAATCCCTTTGGAAAAGGTCTATATTAACTTATCCAGATATGGAAATACTTCGGCGGCCTCAATAGCGATAGCCTTAGATGAAGCCCTGGAAGAAAAAAGAATAGCCTCTAACGATGTGGTGGTCCTTTCTGCCGTTGGTGCTGGGCTTTCCTGGGGCGCTGCTTGTATCCGATGGCCGGCCTGAAGTTCGGATAGCGGATGGCAGAATTCGGGATTCGAATTGCAGAACGAGTAACCGTTCAGCCACAAAGCCACTGAGGCACAAAGAGAATAATGGAATAGCCCACGGATGACACGGATTTTGGCGGATTCTCACGGATTTTTTTAATAAATTTTTATCCGTGTCAATCCGTTTCATCCGTGCAATCCGTGTGCTATTATTTGTAATCTTTGTGCCTTAGTGGCTGAACGCTTACCAGAACAAAAAATCCGAAATCCGCTATCTACAATCCGCTATCAAGAGAGGCTTATTCTTACCCACAAATCGGGTAAAAGGATGGGGTAAATTCTTCGTGCCCTTCGTGTTCTTCGTGGTTTTTAAAAGATGTGGGTAAGGGTAAGATCAAGAGAGGAGGGGTTAGTAATGAGCAGATTTATTCAGTTCATCCTGGTTATGGGCGGCTTAGTCCTGATCACCTTTTTAATAGGCACAGGGTTCCAAGCCAGGGATAGTTTGGCTCAAAAGGGGCAGGACTCGATTGTGACGATGTCAGGCAATTATATCACAGCTATCAATCGAGATAAGATCATCCTTATGAAAATAACCAAGGATGAAAAATTGAAGGTCCTGGATATTAAGAATTGGTAGGTTATGAGGCATGTCTAAAATAGCTTTCATCTTCCCCGGTCAGGGCGCCCAATATGTGGGTATGGGAAAAGGCGTCTACGAGGGGTTTACTGTGGCCAAAGAAGTCTTTACCCGGGCTGGTGAGATCCTGGGTTACGACCTGGCTCAGATTTGCTTTCAGGGGCCGGCTGAAATACTGAAGCAAACTGGATATACCCAGGCGGCTGTCTTTACTACCAGCTTGGCTATTCTGCAAGCCATAACAGAATCGGTTCCCCATCTTACCTCTGTCTTTGTGGCCGGCCACAGTTTAGGTGAATATTCAGCCCTGGCCGCGGCAGGAGGACTTGATTTTGGCTCTTGTCTCCAGGTGGTTCAGATCAGGGCGAAAGCAATGGAGGCCGCCGCCAATATCAACGGCGGGGGGATGAGTGCTGTCTTGGGACTTGAGGCCACTGAGGTAGTTTCTATTTGCAGCAGAATAAGGCAATCCGTAAACCCTGTTAATGAAGGGGTCTGGCCGGTTAATTTTAACTGCCCGGGACAGATTGTTATTGCCGGGTCAAAATCCGCCCTGGAGCAGGCCGAAGGTGAAGTAAAAGAGGCCGGCGCTAAACGAGTGGTGCGACTATCTGTTAGTGGGCCTTTTCATACCCCTTTAATCAAAAGTGCCCAGGAGGAAGTGGGTTCAGCGTTAGATCAAGTGGCGATTTCGCCTCTAAAGACCCCGCTAATAACCAATGTTGAGGCGTCCCCCATCAGGGAACCAGGAGAGGTGAAAGATTCCTTGATAAGACAGGTAGTAAGTCCTGTTCGTTGGGAGCAGTCAATGCGCCTGGCCATACGGGAAGGGGTGACGACTTTTATTGAGATTGGCCCGGGAAAAGTCTTAACCGGTCTCCTGAAGAAGATCGACCAATCGGTCAAGGCCTTCGGAGTGGAGAATCTAAAGGAGATGGAGAGACTGATAACCGGACGAGAGGAGGGAAACAAGGTATCTTCTCAAGATATTGAGAAGATACAAAATAAGTGTAATGGGGTTAGTTGATGCCAGGTTGGTTCTTAAAAATCCCAGAAAGCCGGAGTTGAAGCCAGTTGAGGTTAAGGCGTTAGCGGATTCAGGCGCCGTACATCTTTGTATCCCGGTGCACATTCAGATCCAATTGGAATTGGATGAAATCGACAAAAAGGAAGTGACCTTAGCCGACGGCAGCCTAAAGCTGGTTCCCTATGTGGGCCCTATTGAGCTTCGATTCAAGAATCGCGTGGGATTCGCCGGGGCTTTGGTTATGGGGGATCAAGTATTACTTGGTGCAATCCCGATGGAAGATATGGACTTGGTCATAACTCCAAAGACCAGGATTATAGATGTGAATCCTAACAGTCCCAATATTGCGACCTCGATTGCTAAGTTAAGCGCTTAACAACAAAGAGGAAGGGGTAATTACTCAGGTAGATAGGCGGTAGGCATTTAGACCTTCGGCTTTCAGTCTAAACAATCTGAGTAGGTAACCGTTCAGGTATAGCTGCACGGATTAGCACGGATAAATAACACAGGACAGAAGGCGGAAGTGTAGGGACAGGGCTTGTCCCTGTCCGTGCTTGTCCATGTCCGTTCCGTAGACGGACAACCACAAGGGTTGTCCCTACAGCCTAAGGACAGACCCGAATCACGGACACGGCTCACGGATTTTCCGTGTTTTCATCTGTGTGCATCTGTGGCTGAACGGTTACCTGAGTAGTTACAGGGAAGGGAATAACCCTATGAAAGAATTAGAGAACAAGACCGCCATCATTACCGGTGGGGCCAGGGGGATTGGTCGGGCTATTGCTCATACCCTGGCTAAAGAGGGGATCAATTGTGTTATATCTGATTTGGATAGTCCCGGGGCCGCCGCTGCCGCCGAAGAAATAGCCTCGCTTACGGCCACTGAAACTATGGCCGTGGGTTGTAATGTGGCTGATTCAAAATCAGTGAACGAAATGTTAAAAAAGGTGCTTGACAAATTTAACTCGATTGATATACTAATAAACAATGCTGGAATTACCGCTGACCATCTTTTAGTGCGGATGAAGGAGGAAGATTGGCAAAAGGTTATTGATATTAATCTGACCGGTGCTTTTAATTGCCTGCGGGCCGTGGGTAAACCTATGATGAAACAGCGCTCGGGAAAGATAGTGAATATCTCTTCCATTATCGGCTTGCGAGGCAATGCCGGGCAGGCTAATTATGCCGCTTCCAAGGCTGGTTTGATCGGCTTAACTAAATCAGCCGCCAGGGAATGGGCGGCTCGGGGTATAAATGTTAATGCCGTATGTCCGGGCTTTATTATGACTGAAATGACGGACCGGCTCCCTGAGGCGGTCAAATCAGAGCTGCTTACTCAAATACCTTTGGCCCGATTTGGAGAGCCTGAGGATGTGGCCAGGGTTGTTTTATTTCTGGTAAGTCCAGCGGCTGCCTATATTACTGGGCAGATCATTGTGGTCGATGGAGGGATGATGATGTAACTTAAGTTTCGGGTTGCCACTTTCGAGTGGCAAGTTTTGAGGAGCAGGAAACGGGAAGCCTAATAAATCCGAAGCTCACCAATCCGAATGAACTCGAAACCCGAAACCCGAAACTCGAAACTTAAATCTATAGGGGGTAAAAAACAAATGAATGTAGAAGAGAAGGTAAAGGAAATAATTACTAACCAGCTTGGAGTAGAGAAACCCAAGGTGATCCCCTCGGCTTCCTTTGTTGAGGACTTAGGGGCGGATTCTTTGGATACGGTTGAGTTGGTAATGGCTCTGGAAGAAGAGTTTGATCTGGATATATCGGATGAGGATGCTGAATCCATTACCACCGTGGGTCAAGCCATAACTTATATTAAGGAACGCACTTCGGAATAGCGTCGACCACCAGACGGTCAGTCTGTCAAGTTTGTTTTGGCGGAATGAGACTAACAACTCAGGTAATCGGTGCTCGGTAATCAGGTTATCGGTGAGTGTGTGGAAAGCGGGTAACTACTCAAAACTAAGTTAAGCAGTTAGTTGGGAGACAAAGCAAAATTCCCTCTCCCTTGATGGGAGAGGGATAGGGTGAGGGTGAAATGGGCGGGCAATATTATTACTCTTGCTAAAAACCTTAGAAAAAGAGCTACCACCCCCCTAACCCCTCCCATCAAGGGAGGGGAAGCTTTTATGCCGACGCTGTCGGTACAAAAGGAGATGAAACTTAACCCATAGCACTATAATCTGTAATGAGCTTACTTTTTTAACTTGATTTTGAGTAGATACGAAAGCGGTAATCGGTTATTACTGATTACCGATTACAGGATTATGATGGATACAAAACGTCGGGTAGTAGTTACTGGCCTGGGGGCGATTACGCCTCTGGGAAATACCGTGGAAGAATTTTGGGGTGGTCTTGTCAAGGGGATATCCGGTATAGGCCGGATTAGTCATTTTCCGGTTGATGAGTATTCTTCTAAGATCGCCGCTGAAGTAAAAGATTTTGACGCGGCGGTTTATATTGACTCCAAAGATATTAAGCGCACGGCCAGGTTCACTCAATTTGCCGTTGCCTCGGCTTCTCAGGCCATTGAAGATGCCAAGCTCGAGCTTGGCAGAGAGAACCCAGATCAAATCGGAGTATTGGTGGGTTCCGGCATCGGGGGATTAGATGTAATTGAAGCCCAGCATAATGTTCTTCTTAACCGTGGGCCTCATCGTGTCTCACCTTTTCTTATCCCGATGCAGATTATTAATATGGCCTCGGGGATGATATCCATCTATTTTGGGCTAAAAGGGCCTAATTCGGCGGTAGTTACTGCCTGTGCTTCGGGGACAAATGCTATTGGTGATGCCTTTAGAATCATCCAGCGAGGAGAGGCCGAAGTAATGATTGCCGGCGGCACAGAGGCGGCTATTACCCCCCTGTCCTTTGCCGGCTTTTGTTCTGCCAGGGCCTTATCCACCCGAAACAATGACCCTTCAGGCGCTTCTCGTCCCTTTGAGGGGGGTAGAGATGGCTTTGTAATGGGGGAAGGGGCCGGAATAGTCGTTCTGGAATCCCTGGAACACGCTATTTCCAGGGGAGCTGAGATCTATGCCGAGGTGGTTGGTTACGGTATTTCCGGTGATGCCTATCATATGACCGCCCCTGCTCCCGAAGGAACAGGCGCAGTCAGGGCAATAAAAGCCGCCCTTAATGATGCTGGGATTGAGCCTCAGGAGGTGGATTACATTAATGCCCATGGGACATCAACCGTCCTGAATGACAAATACGAAACAATAGCCATCAAAAGTATTTTTGATCAGTGGGCTTATTCTTTGGCCATATCATCTACCAAATCTATGACCGGTCATCTCCTGGGGGCGGCTGGTGGAATAGAATTTATTGCCGCTGTTCTAACCGTTCAGCATGAACTTATTCCGCCAACTATTAATTACGAGACCCCTGACCCTGAATGTGACCTTGATTATGTGCCGAATGAAGCTCGAAGAGCCAGGGTAAACGTGGCCTTGTCAAGCAGCTTTGGCTTTGGAGGACAAAACGCTATTCTGGCAGTTAGGAAATACGTAACCGTTCAGGTATAGCTGCACGGATTAGCATGGATAAATAACACAGGACAGAAGGCGGAAGTGTAGGGACAGGGGGCTTGTCCCTGTCCGTGCTTGTCCATGTCCGTTCCGTAGACGGACAACCACAAGGGTTGTCCCTACAGCCCTAAGGACAGACCCGAATCACGGACACGGCTCACGGATTTTCCGTGTTTCATCTGTGTGCATCTGTGGCTGAACGGTTACGGAAATACACTAAAGAGGAGGCGGAAGGATAGAAGATGTCTGAAAATTTAGCCGGAGGTATGGAGCGATTAAGTGATTTAGCTTGAAAGCTAATGACTTAATGGGTCAATACCTCTAAGCGGCTCCTTAACTATGTCTAAACCACCTGAGCAGTTACTCCAAAACAAGAAAGGAAGTATTCATCATGGTATCCGATACTAGAAGAGAAGAGCTTAGAAATTTAGAGGCAGCTATTGGGATTGAGTTTAAAAACATTGATCTTTTGAATCAAGCCGTAACCCATAGATCGTATGTTTATGAGGCGGAGGAGGAGAATGTCAATCAAAATGAACGGATGGAATTCCTGGGCGATGTGGTCCTCTCCCTCATCGTCAGTAAATATCTTTATGATTCCTATCCCGACTATGTAGAAGGAGAGTTGGCCAAGATTCGGGCTATTGTAGTCAGTAAACACGTTCTCTCTCAAAGGGCGAAGGCCATTAATCTGGGACAGTATCTCCTTCTGGGTAAAGGGGAGGAAATGACCGGTGGACGAGAGCGGGATTCTATTCTGGTAGATGCTTTTGAGGCGGTTATCGGGGCGCTCTTCCTGGATCAAGGAATTGAATCGGCCCGCACCTTTGTCATGAATCAAGTCAAAGAAGAGATAGAAGTGGTTGACCGGAATGAAGGGCTGCGGGATTATAAAACCCTCCTTCAAGAATATACCCAGAACCGCTTCAAAACCTTACCTCATTATGAAGTGGTGGTAGTTAAGGGGCCGGATCACCGTCAGACCTTTGAAATGAGTGTCTCACTGGCCGGTGAACTTTGGGGTAAAGGGAAAGGAAAGAGTAA
This sequence comes from bacterium, assembly GCA_040753085.1. Lineage (NCBI taxonomy): Bacteria > bacterium. Next base: position 27,776 of record JBFMHI010000009.1, read on the forward strand.
GAAAGAGGCAGAACAGAGGGCCGCTTATGAAGCCCTTCGGAAGTTAGAGGAAGAAGGTCAAGAATATAAGTAACAATAATTGGAGGTAAGAAATGAATTTTGATTTTACGGAAGATCAGCAGCTTATTCTTGGAGCAGCCAGAGATATCTGCCGGGAAGAGTTGGCGTCTAAGGCTAACGAGGTAGATAAGAAAGGCGAATTCCCCTGGGATAATGTGAAAACCCTAGCTCAATACGATTTGATGGGTATCCCCATTCCAGAGGAGTACGGTGGGTTGGAATCGGATTTCCTTAGCTGGGCCGCCGTGGGGGAAGAAATATCCAGGGCATGCACCACTACGGGAGCTATTTACGGGGCTAATATGCTCTGTATGTATCCTATCTACCAATTTGGAACTGAGGAACAGAAGCGGAAATACCTGACTCCCTTGGCTAAGGGAGAAGTAATTGGCGCCTTTGGTTTGACTGAACCCAATGCCGGTTCTGATGCGGGGAATGTCCAGACCAGGGCGGTTAAAGACGGCGATGAGTATATCTTGAATGGAACCAAAATCTTTATCACCAATGGCGGCGAGGCTGAAATCTATGTTATTCTTACTTCGACATCTCCTGGAAAAGGGGCCAGAGGAATGAGCGCTTTTATCATAGAGCGAGGCACACCCGGTTTTAGCTTTGGCAGAGATGAGGAAAAGATGGCTTATCCTGCCCTGGCTAATCGGGAGCTGATATTCACTGACTGTCGGGTCCCGGCGGCCAACCTTCTTTCTAAGGAAGGAAGAGGATTTCGGGTGGCGATGGAGACATTGGATGTAGGGCGTATTGGGATGGGTATTGGCGCGGTCGGGCTGGCTCAGGCCGCCTTTGAGGAGGCCGTGAAGTATTCCAAGCAAAGGGTTCAGTTTGGCAAGCCTATTTCGAGCTTCCAGGCTATTCAATTTATGCTGGCTGATATGGTTACTAAAATTGAGGCCGCCCGTCTCCTGATATTAAAAGCGGCTTATCTTAAGGATCATGATAAGCCCTTTTCACAGATCGCCGCCTCTGCTAAGCTCTATGCTTCTGAGGTGGTGATGGAGGTAACTAATAAGGCCGTCCAGATTCACGGCGGATATGGTTATACCCGTGAATATCCGGTGGAGCGTTATTTTAGAGAAGCTAAATTGTTTGAAATAGTCGAGGGAACATCTGAAATCCAACGGGGAGTGATTGCCAACGCCGTGCTTAAGTAATTATCAATATCGCGAATTGCGGATTGCGGATTAAAAAATAGATTGGCGATTCGCAATTCGCAATTCGCGATTATAGAAGAGGTATATTTTTGTGTTCGACTTTGAAACAGGCTACTACCAGAAAAAAGCGCATACATATTGTTGTGAAGACTGTAACTACCGGTGGGAAGTAGAGACTGAATTAGATGAGACTGAGGATGAAGAGATTTCCCTTGATTATGAAGATTCCTTTGATGGTCTTTTCTCCTGGGTTTGTCCTATGTGCGGTAGTAGTTATGTGAGCGAAATATAGGCACAATTATCCATTAATAATTGGTAGCCGTTCAGCCACTAAGGCACAAAGACACAACCTCGATCCTCGATGCTCGATCCTGGATACTGGATCCTTTACCAGCATCGAAGATCGAGCATCGAGCATCGAGCATCGAGCATCCAGCATCATGTGATGAACGGTTACAATTATTGTTAATTGATAATTGTTAACTGATAATTGAAGAGAGTCCATATCATCACCTATGGTTGTCAGATGAATAAGAGCGATTCAGAGATGATGAACGGACTTCTAAGACAGAAAGGGTATTTACCTGCGGCGGCCATAGAGGAAGCCGATCTTATTCTGGTCAATACTTGTAGTGTCAGGGCTCATGCCGAGTCCCGGGCTTTAGGCCGCCTGGGAGAATTAGCCCGCCTGAAACGTAAACGGCCTGATATTATCCTGGGGGTCTGTGGATGTATGGCCGAGCGCCAGAGAGATCATCTGCTCCAGAAAGCCCCTTACCTTGATTTTATTCTTGGTCCACGCCGTTTGGCTGAGCTTCCTGAAATAGTTGACTCAGTTAATAGTAGAAATAGCCCTCTCCTATGCACTGGCCCCGAAAGAGACCCCTCTCCCCCTTCTTTGCATCTTTCCCTTAGAGAAAACAACTTGAAGGCCTGGTTGCCCATAAGCCTTGGTTGTAATAATTTCTGTGCTTACTGCATAGTGCCGAGCTTGCGAGGTCCTTTAAAAAGCCGTGATTCCGGGGAGATTATTAAAGAAGCTGAATCCCTGGCGGAAAATGGCTACCGGGAAGTTACCCTTCTGGGACAAAATGTAAACGCTTACGGTCAGGATAGACCTGGAGAAATTGATTTTGCTGGGCTTTTAGAGCAGCTCAACGCGGTGGCGGGACTAAGCAGGATAAGATTTGCTACTTCTCATCCGAAGGATATCTCCTCCCGAGTAATAGATGCCTTAGCAGATTTGCCCAGCGTATGTGAGGCCCTTCATCTTCCCATTCAAGCCGGATCAAATAATGTTCTCGCCCGGATGAAACGGGGTTATACGGTGGAGCGTTACCTGGAGATAATCTCCCAAATAAGGGAGAAGATACCTAAGATCGCTATCAGCACGGATATCATTGTGGGGTTCCCTGGAGAGACAGAGGATGATTTTGAAGCCACCCTGGCTTTAGTGGAGGAAGCAGGCTTTGATGGGGCCTTTACCTTCAAATATTCTCCCCGACCTGGCACGCCGGCGGCAGAAATGCCCGATCAAATTCCGGAGGAGGTAAGAAAGGCGCGACTCGACAGACTGATCAAGCTCCAAAATCGAATCACCCAACAGAAGAACGAAGCCCTTATTGGCAGCGAGCAGGAGGTTTTAGTGGAGGGGAAGAACCCAAAAAGACCCGGTTTTTTGCTTGGCCGGACCAGGACTGATAAGACCACCACCTTTGCCGGCCATGAAAGCCTGATTGGGCAGATAGTTAATGTTAATATTACTAAAGCTACTACCTGGTGTATTGGTGACTGGTAGTTACAAAATGACGCCCTGTGAAAATCCCAGGTTTTACTACTAAAGCTACTACTGGTGTATTGGTGACTGGTAGTTACAAAATGACGCCCTGTGAAAATCCCAGGTTTTACTACTAAAGCTACTACCTGGTGTATTGGTGACTGGTAGTTACAAAATGACGCCCTGTGAAAATCCCAGGTTTTACTACTAAAGCTACTACCTGGTGTATTGGGGACTGGTAGTTACAAAATGATGCCCTGTGAAAATCCCAGGTTTTACTACTAAAGCTACTACCTGGTGTATTGGTGACTGGTAGTTACAAAATGATGCCCTGTGAAAATCCCAGGTTTTACTACTAAAGCTACTACCTGGTGTATTGGTGACTGGTAGGCCTTGATCATCGTTTTGCCCGTTGGGATAGAGTCCGCTGTCCACATAATAGTCCATCCCGTCCACCGAGTCCACCGTCCACAGTAGCCGAAACAACCACCATCACCGACGGGTAATTCCCCACTCAAAACCTTCGGAAAAAGAGTATATCCGCCAGACCGGACATCTCTACCGCAAAGATAGCCCTGGAGAAGCGGCCGGCCGGGGCGTCAAACTTGCTTTCCATGCCTATCCGTTCCAGGGCATAAGGATCACTTGATCTATCTACCACCCCATAAACACTGGAACAAGCACAAATAAATCCCGCCTCTTTGACCATTTCCTTTACTTCTTCATTGAAATCACCAAAAGGATAGCAAAAAACAGCCACAGGTTTCCCCAATTTTTGCTCTATTTCTTCTTTGGAAGCCGTTATCTCATATCTGGCCTGTTTCGGATCTATCCTGGTTAAAGGAGGGTGAGTTAAGGTATGGGCCCCAAATTCAATCCCGCCGGTATCCATTTCAGCCACCTGTTCCCAGGAAACAGGCAGGCTACGTTCCCAATTTCCCTGCCGCCAATCTATTCGCTGGGAGAGATTATTAACAACGGCCTTGGCCTCTTTGTCATCTAATCTCTTTAGAAGACTCATCAAGTTTTGGAGAAGCTCTATCCGTTGGCTGAAAGTCTCCAGCTTAGCCTGAGTAAGTATCTCCCTAACTTCTTTCGGATAGGCAGGATTAGCGGCTTCTTGATTTATCTCTGATAAACCGGCCCTTCTGACTATCTCCGCCAGTTCATCTCGCCAGGTAATAACTCTTGGTCCTGTATAGCTAGGATTGATGAAAACAGTGGCCTTGGCTCCATACTCTTGGAGAATAGGATAAGCCAGGGTAAAGACATCTTCATAACCATCATCAAAGGTGATAACTACAGACAGAGGCGGCAGCCCACCCTCTCCTTTAAGGCAAGTGGCAGCTTCTTTTAAGGAGATAATTTGATGCCTTTGGGAAAGATAGCGAATCTGGCGCTCAAAATCTTTAACCCTTACCCCAACCTCAAAAGGAAAAGCCTCTTCTCCTTTTTTGAAGTTACTTATCCGGTGGTACTTAAGGACAAAGACCTTTCTTTCTCGGCTTAGCCTGGAGTATATAAATTGGAGAAGGAAAAGGGCCCCACTGTAAAAAAGGCAGGCGCTCCAGGTAATCTTGAATACGTCCCTTATCCACCGGCGGATGGCGGATGGCGGCTTGCGGATTAAATACATTCTTTTTGGGCAGCGTGAACGGCTGGCTAGCTAATTAATCTAAACATCTTGCTGCCTTCTCTATCCTTCAGGTATTCATCTATATATTTCTGCATCATCCCAAATTTATCTTCGTAATACTTGTAGGCCACCTCATCCAGCCTGTCGTAACCCCACAAATTAACATAATATCCCTGGGTAGCCGTATGATAGATTGATTTTTGATGACAAGTAGGTTCTATCTCCTGGTTTTTCCCGGCGGCTTTCATATCCTTTGAATCGACTATTCCCATCTCAAACAAGATTCTATCGGTGTCCAGAGGCTCATCGAATACCGGAGAACTGTACTTGACGCCGTAGGTCGCGTAGAATTTTTTATGGAATTGCATAAACCTTAGAGTTTCAGAGGGGTATGTTCTCTCCCTGGCTCGATTAGCCCCATCACAGGCCTGGCCAAGTTTATTATCTAAACAGTGAACCAGTGTTCTGGTATGCATCGCCACCTTGCAGATAGTACACATCGCCAGATTGAAAAATCCGTGTTTAAAGATATCTCTCAGATACCTTCCGTAAAGTAACTCCCGGAACATCTTATCCAGATTAATAATCTGATGGACAAATCTTGTCCGGGGGAATTTCTCCCTGAGCCGGTCTACATTGACCTTAGTAGTATCTAACCTTATCGCTCCCAGGTGATAATATGAAAGGAGGTGTATCTCGTCACAATCTTTGGCCATTAAAGCAGCCGCATAAGTGGAATCACATCCCCCTGAATACAGGACAGCCGCTTTATTATCATTCAGTCCGGAGTTCATCTTTATCTCCTTTTCACCTTATTCCTCATTCCTCGAAGGTTTTTACCGGAAAATTCCTCTAACGTTAAAAGAGGGCATTTATGGTCTCTTTAAATCTGACCAGAATATGCGAATATTTCTTACGAGCTTTGTAAGGAAGTAATAAGGCGATGGTACAGACAGCCGAGGCAAAAAGAGCTACCACTATCTTAAGCCCCCATCTCAGTGGTTTATTTTCTATCATTTTAGGCCCTCCTGCTTGAGTTTTCTTGGTGGCCTATGGGCATTGCACCGTCGGCGTAAATTCCTGGTCGATTTGGAGTCGGGTAGGAATAAGGCTTCCAGGGTTCAAGTGAATATTAACACAAACCCACCCCTGAACCCTTGAATCCTCGAACCATGCTGAAACCGGGCAGGAACTTCCGCCAAGAGCTGTCCTATCCACTTTCCCTGCTCTGGAACCTGGGCTGAACGATAAGCCTTATAGCTGTCCGCTCCTGGTCGCCAATAGTTACATCCTGAAAAGCTGGTATGCAAATCAGGTCTATTCCACCCGGGGCCACAAAACCTCTGGCTATGGCTATGGCTTTAATAGCCTGATTAAGGGCGCCTGCCCCAATGACCTGAACTTCTACTGACCCCCTTTCCCTTACAATTCCTGCTAATGCTCCGGCAACTGAGTTTGGCTTTGAGTGCGATGACACCTTCAGGACTTGCATCATCCCCCTCCTTTTTCATATTATTGCTGTAATTATTCTGCGTTTAGGCGTTGAAGTCATTGAAACGCATAACCTAAGTTATTCTAATGAGAGTTGAATCCTCTTAATACCCGTAGCCTTGCCAGTAGATTCATCTATTTCCACGATGGCTCCACAAAACTGACCTGCCCCGTCAGCCGTCTCAAGCCTTAAGGGAAGTTGGGTAAGGAATCTCCTGATGGCGATATCCTTCTTTACCCCGATGACGGAATCAGTCGGCCCGGTCATGCCAATATCGGTAATATAGGCCGTCCCCCCAGGGAGAATCTTTTCATCCGCGGTTGGGACATGGGTATGAGTTCCGATAATCGCACTAACCTGGCCATCTAAATACCAGCCCAGGGCAATTTTTTCTGAGGTGGCTTCAGAGTGAATATCTATAACTATATTAGGGGTATGCTCCCTTAGCCGTTTTATCTCTTCTTTAGCTGTCCGAAAAGGACATTCTAACTCCTGAAGAAACACCCGGCCGGATAGATTGATCACCGCCAGTGAAAAGCCGTTCGCCAGACTAAAAAGGGCCGATCCCCGACCCGGCACACCTTTAGGATAATTAAGCGGTCTGAGCAGCCTCTCTTCTTCATCTATGATCTGATATATCTCCTTTTTGCTCCAGATATGATTTCCACCGGTTAAACAATCAACCCCATAAGAGAATATCTGACGGGCAATCTTTGGCGTAAGGCCAAAACCACCGGCTGCATTCTCTCCATTAGCCACCACGAAATCTATCTGCTCAGATTGTCTGACTTGCGGTAAAAGGTGGGAGAGCAACCTGCGACCCACCTTGCCCACCACATCTCCCACTATTAAAATCTTCAATCTTTCTCTTTATCCTCCCGTTTCCTGCTATGGCCTTGTTCATTGTTTCGGCCACTCATAACTTAATCGCGAATCGCGGATCGCGAATTGCGAATTAAAAAATAGGTAACCGTTCAGCCACAGATGCACACAGATGAAACACGGAAAATCCGTGAGCCGTGTCCGTGATTAGGGTCTGTCCTTAGGCTGTAGGGACAACCCTTGTGGTTGTCCGTCTACGGAACGGACATGGACAAGCACGGACAGGGACAAGCCCTGTCCCTACACTTCCGCCTTCTGTCCTGTGTTATTTATCCGTGCTAATTCGTGCATACCTGAACGGTTACAAAAATAGATTCGAGATTCGCGATTAACGATTCAATAAGTGGCCGAAACGATGACCTCGCCTTACTTAGCATACTTTACAAAGCGAGTTTCTCTAATGACCGTCACCTTAATTTGACCTGGGTATTCCAGCTCAACTTCAATCTTCTTGGCAATCTCCATGGCCAAAACAGCCGACTCATCATCGCTTATATCCTCACTTTGAACTATCACCCGCACCTCGCGTCCCGCCTGAATAGCATAAGCCTTCTCTACCCCCCTAAAAGAAGCCGCGATTCCCTCCAACTTTTCCAGGCGTTTGACGTATGTTTCCAGGTTCTCTCTTCGGGCGCCCGGTCGAGCCGCCGAGATGGCGTCGGCGGCCTGAATGAGCACAGCTTCAACGGTTCTGGGTGATTCTTCCATATGATGAGAGGCAATAGCATTAACGATGGTCTTTGACTCACCCAATTTTCTGGCTATATCTGCCCCGATAAGGGCATGGGGGCCTTCTACTTCAGCATCAATGGCCTTGCCTAAATCATGAAGCAAACCCGCCCGTTTAACCAGGGCCACATTAGCCCCTAACTCAGAAGCCATAAGAGTCCCCAGCCTGGCCACTTCCTTGGAATGGGCCAGGACATTCTGTCCAAAGCTGGTTCTATATCTAAGCTTACCCAAAAGACGAATAGACTCAGCCGGAAGGCCCTGAACCCCCATATCAATGGCCGCCTGTTCACCCTCTTCTTTAATGCTTCGTTCGATATCTTCCTTGGCTTTGGCCACTACCTCTTCAATCCTGGTCGGATGAATTCGGCCATCGGAGATCAATTTCTCTAAGGCCACCTTGGCTATTTCCCGCCGGATAGTATCAAAACCGGAAAGGATAACCGCCTCAGGGGTATCATCGATGATAAGATCAACACCGGTTAAGGTCTCCAAGGTGCGAATATTCCTGCCTTCTCGGCCGATAATTCGCCCCTTCATCTCGTCAGAGGGCAGAGAAACCACTGAGACAGTGCTTTCCATCGTGTGCTCAGCCGCACACCGCTGGATAGCCTGAGTAATTATTTCTCGCGCCTTTCTATCACCTGTTTCTCTGGCCTCTTCTTCAATCTGACGGATAAGTTTAGCCGCCTCATGTCGGCTCTCCACCTCAATGTTTCTTAAAAGAATCCTCTTGGCGTCCTCAGTAGATAATCCGGATATTTGCTCTAACTGTTTTCGCTGTTCTTCCCGAAGTTGCTTGACCTCTTCTTCTTGTTTGGCTAAGTCTTGCTCCTGCTTGAGCACCGCCTTCTGTTTCTTGGATAGATCTTCTATTTTTCGATCAATATTTTCTTCCTTTTGGAGAAGACGAGACTCTAATCGTTGAGTTTCACCCCGGCGCGATCTAGTCTCCCGTTCAAACTCCGTTCGCTCACGGTATATCTCCTCTTTAGCTTCAAGGAGCGCTTCCTTCTTTATGGCTTCTCCTTTCTCTTTACTTTCGGCGATGATCTGTTCGGCTATTTTCTCCGCCTGACCAATCTTGATCTTGGTGATATATTTTCGATAGAAATAACCAAAAGTAATGCCACTTATAAGAGAAAAGAGAATAACTATTACAAAAAATGGATAATTGTCTATAGCTTTCACCTCCTTACCCTATAAAATTTTCTTTAAAATCAGCTCGTTCTATCTCGACAGTTAAAAGTTCTGGCTCAACGTGGATTCGAGAGGTAAACGCCCTCAGGTATCAGGTGTCAGGCATCACTGGTTAGCTCACTGTTGACGGCTGACACCTGATACCTGAACACTTACAATATTACCCCACGAATTCACGTTGACCCAAAGTTCTACACAAGTCATTGGTATTGTGGGCTTTTGCAGGCCTGATCGCCTTTTGAGGCAAGCGCCTTATTTTGAAGGGGTTAGGCTTGGAAGCGCACGAGAACTTTTAACTCTCGAGTTCTATTTTATACCTATTAAATGGATATGTCAAGATATAAAAATAAAAAGTTTGACCTTTTCTTTTTTTTGTGGTATAATGATGGCGTTTTAATCTTGGAACCAGTTTGATTTCAAAAAGTTGCAGTAACTACTCAGCCCTCATTTGAAACACAGATGGTTCTTTGGTATTTGCCGTGGTGCGTGTGATGTTAAGCCTGCATATTGTGGACAAGCCGCCTGCTACTGCAATATGTTGTGTGGCTACAAGGTCACTGAGGGCAATACCACGGGAAATACCAAAGAGCCACACAGATTACACAGATTATCCAGAGGGCCCATCTGTGTTTCTCTTTTTGTCCGGCTGAGTAATGACGAGTGGCCAAAGGAGGATAAATGGCATGAGGACAAGAAAACTCAAGCTTTGTTTACTTATATTGATTTTCCTCCTTCATGCCGGGGGCGGGCGGGCTGAAATTACCAACCAACCAGGCTGGCCTATATCTACTAATGATTGGATTACCTCCTCTATTACCTTAGGTGATATAGATAAAGATGGAAATCCGGAGGTGGTGGTGGGCTCATGGAATGGCAAAATATACGTATTTGAACCGGATGGGTCATCGCCTCCCGGATGGCCGGTAAAACTGAAGGCTTATGTCTCATCCTCTCCTGTTTTAGGCGATGTAGACGGGGATTATTCACCGGAAGTAGTGGCTGCCTCAGCCGAAGGAGAAGTCTATGCCTGGACCGGCCAGGGGAAGCTTCTCCCTGGCTGGCCTGTTTCTTTTAATCGGCCGGGGCGTAATTTTCTGAAGCTGGATGAACTTGATGGGGAAAAGGGCTACGAAGTAATTATTGGACTGGCTGATGGAGAAGTAGCCGCGATTCGAGGGACAGGAGAAAAAATAACCTCCTTAAAAGACGATCAATGGGTCTATTCCTGTGGCGCTGATATTAATGGAGATGGAAATAAGGAGTTTATTACCGCCTTAGCCAACGGAGAGGTGAAGGTCTGTCGGGAAAATGGGGAGGCCGCGCCTGGTTGGCCGGTAAATATTGGCGCCTGGATTAATTCCACCCCGGCTCTGGCCGACCTGAATGGAGACGACCGGATAGAAATAGTAATCGGTTGTAGAGATAACCAGGTTTATGTGTTAAATAGTGAAGGGAAAATACTTCCCGGATGGCCACAGCTTACCGGAGACTGGATTGAGGCCTCTCCACTTATCGGAGATATAGATGGGGATAATAAGGTTGAAATTTTGGCCGTCTCCTTTGACCATAAGATTTATGCCTGGGAGACAGATGGAAGATTGGTTCCAGGTTTCCCCATAGAAATAGGGGCAAGTATTTATTCCACTCCCGGCTTAGGTGATATTGATGGAGATAGGGCGCTCGAACTAATTGTCGCCTCCTTAGACGGACGAATTTACTGTTTTGACCTGGGGGCAGATAGTTTTAAGGGTGAAGAATTAATTCCCTGGCCTATGTTTAGAAGAGATGCCATTCATAGCGGCCTATTTCAAAGGCCACTGTTCACCCCGGATGCCTCCCGGAATAACACTGATCTCAAATAACCGTCCTTGTCTTCCTGGCTCAGGAAGCAAATCAGACGCTTTGGTAGACTCCACCGTCCACCTAGTCCACACCGTCCACCTAGTCCACATCGTCCACCTAGTCCACATCGTCCACCTAGTCCACACCGTCCACCTAGTCCACATCGTCCATAGACAGCAGTTTGCCGTCTATGGACCGTGAACCGTGGACCGTCTTAGAGCGGCCGAAACCATAAACAAGGCCCATTTACCAATCACCGCTTACCAATCGATCCAGAGAAAAGGTATTAAGAATATTAGCCGGCTCAAGCCAGCCCCGGCGGGCTACACCGACTCCAAATCGCATCATTTCGAGTTGAGAGAGGGCGTGGCTGTCAGTCGAAATAGCCAATTTGACTCCAAGTTCTTTGGCCCGCCGGCAGTTTATATCGTCCAGGTCCAGGCGTTCGTGATAAGCGTTTATCTCGAGGACAGTGCCGGTCTTAGCCGCCCCTTTTATGACCTTCTCTATGTCCACGGCATATCCCTCCCGGGATGAGATAAGCCGACCGGTAGGATGGGCAATAATATCTACGTGGGGGTTCTCCATCGCCCGGCAGATTCGCTCCGTCACATTGTGCTTGAATCCGGAATGGACGGCCGCCACTACTATATCAAATCCGGCAAGGATATCATCAGGGTAATCCAGGGTCCCATCGGCCCTTATGTCAACCTCTGTTCCAACCAGGAGCTTAAACCCTTTTAGTTGACTATTTATCCTGGCTATCTCTTCGGCCCGCTCCTTGAGCCGCTCTTCAGAAAGACCACCCGCATATCTGGCCAGAGGGGAATGATCGCAGAGGAGAATATATTCATAACCCATTTCCCGGCCTCTTTGGGCTATATCTGTCAGGGAAGAAAAACCATCACTGTATCGGGTGTGCACATGAAAATCACCCTTGATATCCTTAAGTTCGACTAAACCAGGCAGCCTATCTTCAAGGGCGGCTTCAATTTCGCCTCTATCTTCTCTAACCTCCGGCGGTATCCAGGGCAGCCCCAAGGTCTGGTAGACCTCTGACTCCTCAGCGCCGGCTATTTTCGTCTTTCCTTCAAAGACACCGTATTCGTTGATCTTAAGGCCTTTGGCCCTGGCCCTCTCCCGAAGTTTGATGTTATGTGCCTTGGAACCAGTGAAGTACTGACTGGCTGCTCCAAATGACCCGGCTTCAACTACCCTCAGATCAACCTGAACCCCTTCGTGGGTAATAATTGACCCCTTGGTCTGGCCAGCCGCCAGGACCTCCTCTACCTGAGGCAATTGGGTAAAAAACCGGACTATCTCCTCCCCTGACTCGCCGGACACCAGGATATCAATATCGCCTACTGTTTCTTTCATTCGTCTGAGGCTTCCGGCCGGTGAGACCCTGACCACTTCCTTCAGACCCTCCAGCTCGGATATTATCTCCTCTACCAGGGGCAGGGCCACGCCTAATAAAAGTCGCTCCTGGGATGTTTGATATAACTTTATCCCCCGACGGATATTATCTACCTTTTTCTCACCCATACCAGGAAGAGCCGCCAGGCTTCCGTCATTGACTACCTTTTTCAGGTCTTCCAGGTCCCTGACCCCAAGTTTGCGAAAGGCCATGGCCAGAGTTTTAGGCCCGAGATCCTGAATCTTCAAAAGATCCACCAGACCTTCAGGGATTTCCCGCTTAGCCTCTTCGTAAGTATTTATCTCACCGGTTGTAAGATATTCTTCAATTCTTTCGGCGATGCCTTTCCCTATCCCCGGTATTTCAGTTAATCTCCCCTCCCTCCAGATCACCTCGATGTCTTCGGTCAGATCGCCAATGACACGCACCACCTTTCGGTAGGCATTCACCTTAAATTGATTCTCACCCTTGATTTCCAGGATGTCACCCAACCGCTGAAGGATAGAGGCTACTGGTTGATTCTTTGTAATCATGGCATATTTCGGCCTGATTCATCGTTTCGGCCATTGTCTCAGTTTCGAGTTTCTGGTTTAGAAAAGGGCGAAATTCCTAAACCGTTCAGGTAGTCTGGTGTCTTGGTGTCTGGTAGCCTGGTATTTATTAGACCACCAGGCACCAGACGACACCCTGTGTCTTCCCAAAACCTAAGTGCCATCAGTATACTTTATTTATGGGATAATTGCAACATAAAATTTGCCTGGCCGTAAGATTTCAGTTCAGCCGACCGCTTCGCGGTCGGCGGTACGGCGCGGCGGGCTTCGCCCGCTTGTTCGGCCTTGCTCGCTTACGCTCGCGGCGGCCGAACAAGCGGCTGGAGCCGATGCTCGCATCGGCGAGCAAGCTCGCCTCCGCTCGCACGGCTCAGCCGCC
>JBFMHI010000010.1 GCA_040753085.1 bacterium
TGTCCGTTCCGTAGACGGACAACCACAAGGGTTGTCCCTACAGCCTAAGGACAGACCCGAATCACGGACACGGCTCACGGATTTTCCGTGTTTCATCTGTGTGCATCTGTGGCTGAACGGTTACAAGCCCAGATATCTCCTCATCGTCGTCTGTTATCTGTGGACTAATTTCCTTTCCAGGCGGTTTTCTGGGTCCCAAAGAGGTATTTAAAAAATCCGACTAAGGCCGCCAGGTTAGCTACACAAAAAAAGTAAGGAAATTGGAATATCTTTATTTTCTTGCCCAGACCTTGAAATAACCAACCAAGAGCGCCGCTTAGATAAAATAGTATCTGGCCTATAAAAAGAATCTTAAAGAGAAGGATATGAAGCAGGCATAAATTGGAGATCAAGACCGCCAGGACAAAGAAGGGAAGCAGGACCCGAAAGAATTTATGGGAGATATACTCTATCGAGATAAGCCCTCTCTTGAAGGGATTAAGGAAGCCGTCTAAATAAGAGAGCGCCTGATAGTTCGCCGCGATATTCCTTACCCGCCGGCCAAATTCTACCTGGGCCTGATTTACCCGTTCAATGGCGATTGCCTCCGGATCAGATATAACCCGATAGCCCTGTTCAATAACCTTAAGAGGGATGACTAAATCGTCGGCGATAATATAATTAGGCGGATATGGATAAAGTTCCTTCCGAACCGAGTAGATGGCCCCGGCTGCTCCCAGGGTAGTCCCTGAAGCGGCACACTCTAATTGTTTCAAGTAGTATTCATATTTCCAGTAAGAACTTACACTCTTGCCCACCGAGGTGTCCGATTCATAGACGGTTCTTGTCTCGCCGCTGACGCACCCCACTTCTGGATCAGCGTAATTCTTGACCAATTGTTTTAAGGCATCGGGTTGATACATCTCGGCGGCATCAGAGAAGACAATAATCTCGCCTTTAGCCGCCGGAACAGCATTATTTATGGCTGAAATCTTACCCCGAATCCCGCGGTTAATACTAAGTGAGACCTCCTGCCCCTGATAGCTCTTTACTATCTCATCTGTCCCATCAGTCGAACCATCACTGGCCACCAGGATCTGGAGCTTTTTCTTGGGATAGTCAAGGTTAAGACTATTTTCGATCTTTTCCCCGATAACCTTGGCTTCATTATGGGCAGGAATCAAGAGGGTGACAAAAGGTGTAATCGCCTCCTTTTTCACTTGTTTTTCCCCGCGCCAGGCTATAATCAAATGTAAAAGAAGAGGATAGCCCATCTGGGTGTAGAAGATAAGAAACAGAGAGAGAAAAAAGATAGAGGAGAAAAAGAGCATTTGACTTATATTATCTTGTTCACGTCAGCCTGATAAATCAGGGTGCTAAACTCAAGGAGGTTGAGAATAGCACCCCCATTTATCGGGTGGGGAATTAATAGAGTTAAAGTAACCGCTTCAGCGGTTTATAGAGCCGTTGCCCAGGTCGAAATCTTTTACCCGAATCTTCTCTCGCCAGTATTCTAAAAGGTCTCTTAAGGTAGTCTCAAACGGTATTTCAGGTTTCCAGCCGGTTTGTCGGCAAAACTTGGAGTTGTCCCCTAACAGGATAGGGACATCAGAAGGTCTCATCCGTTTTGGGTCCTGTCTTATCTCAATATGAACCTTAGCCATATCAAGCAGCATATCCAGGATTTCCTTAATGGTATAAGCCTTCCCTGAGCAGATGTTGTATGCCTCCCCTGATTGGCCACGTTCCAAGGCCAACCAATAAGCCTTGACCATATCTCTGACGTCAGTAAAATCTCGCCTGGCCTCTAAATTACCCACATATAAGACAGGTTCTACCCAACCTTTCTCCACCATAACTATTTGTTTGGCAAAGTTAGAGGCCACAAAGCTCTCTGCCCGTCTGGGGCCGGTATGATTAAAGGCCCTGGTTCGAACTACCTCGATCCCATAATTCATAAAGTATTGATAACTGAGCAAGTCCTGGCCGACCTTGCTGACGGCATAGGGGCTTAAGGGACGGAGGGGATTCTCTTCCGTGATAGGGACTTCATAGGGGTGAACAAAACCATACTCTTCAGCCGAACAGGCCACCTGTATCCGGGTGGGCAGACCCAACTGTCGAACCGTTTCCAGTATATTCAAGTTACCTATAATATTGGTGGTTATGATCTCAGCCGGCGTGTCCCAGGAGGAAGACACCACGCTGTGGGCCGCTAAATGAAAGATGCGATCCGGCCTCACCTCCTCAATAATCTTCCTCATGCTGGTGGCGTCTCTAATATCCCCCTCAATAATCTTTACTCGAACCCCAAGATGTTCAATATTTTCAGTTCGACTCCTCCAGCGATCCATACCAAAGACTTCCACCTCATCACGCTCAAGTAAATAATCGGCTAAATGACTTCCCACAAAACCGGTAATTCCCGTAATAAGACACCGCATTTATCCTGCGCTCCTTGATGGTTCCTCTGGTTTTCTCCCTTGTTCTCGGCAAAACTCAAGGTACTCTTCAACCGACTTCCGCATTTCTTCCCGAAGGTCCGCTACCGACGATCCGTAAGATGTGATCACGTCGTTTGTATTGATCACTGTTCCATGAAATGAGTCGATCTCGGGATCGAAATCGACCATACCGATATAACCTTTGTATTCAATCATAGCGTAATCCCTGCAGGTATAGCTGCACGGATTAGCACGGATAAATAACACAGGACAGAAGGCGGAAGTGTAGGGACAGGGCTTGTCCCTGTCCGTGCTTGTCCATATCCGTTCCGTAGACGGACAACCACAAGGGTTGTCCCTACAGCCTAAGGACAGACCCGAATCACGGACACGGCTCACGGATTTTCCGTGTTTCATCTGTGTGCATCTGTGGCTGAACGGTTACACTCTTTTTACTGGCTACACCAACGTCCCCCTGAAGGCTAAACTCGTCACTGCCGCCCCATCTACTCTCGGACTAATCAGAAACTCGCCGAAAGAGCGGCTCGGCTTATCCTCTCATACGGTCCCCCTCCGGGGACTGAGGCAAAATCAAACTGGAAAGAGCCATATTTCAGGCCAAATCCCCAGGTTGACCCCTTTCTATCCTCTTGACTTTCCGCCTTTTCCCACTTTAATCCATCAAACCTACCATCCTTATTAAAATAGCCCAGCCGGACAAATAAGCTGTCGGCTATATCCCATTCTATTCCAAAGTTTATAGGCACCCGGTCTTCAACCTGATATTTATTGATATCGCCGGCTACGATAACCCTATTATTCTTATCTTCCCAGGCCTTATAAGAGAAGCCATATCGCAGATTACCGGGAAGAGGGTCTGACTGTGGTTCGTCTTCATACCTCATCTCTTCTCCCTCATTTTCCCAATTCACCCCTATGGCCAGGCCCTTAAGAGGCGTATGCCAAAGAAGACCTAAATCAAGCGCCCCGGCTTTTCCTGCAAAATTTTCACCCAGATGACTATAAATATACTTTCCATTAATACCCATAAAAAGTTCCTCCATTAGCGGGTAACTATACGAAAGGATATAAGTATCTTCGTAAATGTCAATAACAGATAGGTTTTTATACTGGCCTGTTATCGGATCATACTCGTCATTGGTTTCTATTTCGCCTACATTCATTCTAAATATTCCCACCCCTAAGGTTCCCCACTTATGGAAAGGGTGAGCGTAAGCCAGGTAAATTTGAGACATATCGCTATCTTCTCCACCTTCTACCGGTAAAGGAGAATATACACCTATAAACTCTCGTTTCTTTAAGTGGCTCAATCCGGCCGGATTGTAAAAGATGGCCTCCGCATCATCCGCCAAACCGGCAAAGGCCTCCCCCATACCACTGGCCCTTCCCCCCACTCCAAATCGAAGGGCGGGCACCGCCGGCGTGCCTGCCGCCAAAGCCACTTCTGATGTTATTAGACATAACATCAACCCACTCATCAAAACACCAAGCCAACTTTTCCTCATAAAAGAACTCCTCCTTTAAGTAATTTGGTTACCGGTGATTACCCACCAGCATGTGCTGGCCGCAGAAACGCAGAGACCACTGCGCCACCGTAGCCAACAGTCAACTACCCCTATAATATCTAAAAGTAGCCACTTTGTCAAGTTTTTTCCCTCAGGGAGAAACTATCGACCTGTATGGTTAGAGATTACAAGCAATTCCCTGCAAACTTGAAAGGTTTGAATTTTACATAACCACAGGTGAAACCTGCGGAAGGCGAAACAGCTACGAACATCTCAACCCTGAAAGGGTTGAATTCTATATAATATTCGACCCTTGCAGGGTCGAACGCTGCGATTTATTTCCGTAGATTACATCTACGGCTATTTAAAATTCGACGCTTTCAGCGTCAGTAGTCTACAACCTAACCATACAGGTCGGAAAATAGTAGGCCTACCTTCATCTTAGATATCTTGGCCGCATCTTATCCAATGCCCCTCGACTACTTGCCTTAACTTCGGTTTCTCCCTGGCACAGAGATCGAAGACGTAGGGGCAGCGGGGGTGAAAGGAGCAGCCTGGCGGCAAATGAGCCGGATTAGGCACTACCCCTTCAATAGCCGGCAACCTATCTACCTTTTGACCCAGTCGGGGCATAGATTTCAGCAATCCTAAGGTATAAGGATGCCTTGGTCTCTCAAATATCTCCAAAACCGGGGCGTATTCGACCACTTTCCCGGCATACATCACCATCACCCGATCAGCCGTCTCGGCTATTATTCCCAAATCATGGGTAATCAGAATAATAGCCATGCTTAGTTTTTCTTGAAGACTGCCAAGTAGTTTCAGAATTTGAGCCTGAATGGTCACGTCCAGGGCTGTCGTCGGCTCATCAGCAATGAGCAGGGAGGGGTGCGAAGATAGGGCCATGGCTATCATCACCCGCTGACACATCCCGCCGCTTAGTTGATGAGGATAATCCTTTATTCGCTCTTCCGGTAAAGGGATACCCACCAGCTTTAGCATCTCGATGGCCTTTTCGTAGGCCTGGCCTTTAGAAAGCCCCTCGTGAAGCCTGATGGCTTCAGATATCTGATGGCCCACAGTAAAGACAGGATTAAGGGAAGCCACCGGTTCCTGAAAGATCATAGCTATTTCTTTTCCCCTGATCTTTCGTATCTCCGATTCTGAGAGGCAAAGCAGATCCTGACCTTTAAAGTAGATTTTCCCTTTTTCAATCCGGCCAGGAGGGTTGGGAATAAGCCTCATAATGGAAAGGGAGGTTACACTCTTACCACAGCCTGACTCGCCCACAATCCCCAGGGTCTCGCCCTGGTTCACGGTAAAGCTGACCCCATCGACCGCCCTGACCAGGCCTTCGTCTAAATGAAAATAGGTGGTTAGGTCTTCTACCTTCAGGAGAGTGGATGGCTCACCCACTTTGTGGGTACCCGGGATGGCGGATTGGTCGCTCATTATTAGTTTCTCCTAACCGTTGTATCTGTTCTCTGACCTCTAACCTCTGTCTTCTGATATATAATCGAATCCTGGTCAGAGAAGATAACCCCCCAGTCTGATGTCTCCTTCAGGACAGAGGTCAGGGGGGCCTTCTTGTCCAGTAAGATAAATTTGATGTTATATTTTTCCAAGGCTTCCCGCCAGCCTTCCCGGCCGTGGTAGAGCCTTCGGTACTCATTAAAGAACTCCTCTCCATACATATCGGCCCGGCCGTCAATAAAGACCTTGTGTTCGGGATAAAGTCGAAAGATAAGATACCCTCCCCAATGGTAGGGATGAAAGAACCGGCCGGCTAAACCTTCTTCCTGAATGAATTTTACCGCGCCTA
The DNA here is from genome assembly GCA_040753085.1 of bacterium. Taxonomy (NCBI): domain Bacteria; species bacterium. The sequence goes on from JBFMHI010000010.1 coordinate 5,772, forward strand.
AGGGATAATTTTTTTCCTCTACACCGGAACCCAGGTCAAGCGCCCCCCATTTCAGATTAGGATAGAGGCTGAAGATTAACCCTGTGGCCAGAAAGAATATGACCGGTAAGAGATGCCTGTTACAAAGCAGGGTAAGTTGGGTCAGGTTTGAGGAGAAAGATCTGAACCATAATCTAATTACCCTGGCTAAAGGCCCTTTATTTTCAGAGTCTGCCTGATTTAGCTGAGCCGTTTCCCTGGTGAGGGCAGGCCAGAGATCGGCTATCACTAGGGTAGCCGTGAACACGAAAAAGGGGATATTCCGGAGCGAAGTCAAGGAGAGGTGAAGGGTAGCTAAAAACAGCAGGCCCAGGGAGGGGGCTATCTTTTTTGATCTTAAGGCCAGAAGTATAATGCACAGAAAGATAAAGATCCGGTATCCCCACCAGCTCTGGAGATCAGGGGCCTGCCATTCACTGATATGAGTCATAAAAGATTTAGTAGTGACTGTTTTAAAAACAAAGAAGAAGATTTTAAGCCCTTGAGGATTAAAAAGAGAGGCCGCTAACACCGCAAAGCTGATGAGCAGAAGCCACTTACCCGACTCCGAAGAGGCTGTTTTTATCCCTTCCCCGGCACAGGCCTCTCTTTTCTTGGACCAAAAGGAGAGGTACTGGCCAATAAGGTAGCTTACCACCGTGATTAAGCCAATGACAAAGCCTCCATGCAGATTAACCCAGAAGATCATCAGTAAGGGAAGTAAAAACAAGGGTAGAATTTTCTGCGACTGGCGATGCCCTTCTAACACAAGGAGATAGAAAGTAAAGAATAAAAAGGTAAATATCTGAGGTCTGTCTAACCAGAAACTGGTGGAAGAAATAACGGCTAAGGAAAGCAAGGCTACGGTCCCCAGGATAGAGAGTCCTTTTCTGAGCAGGATAGTGCCCAGCAGGCCAAAGGTCACGGTGATGACCAGGGCCTTCAGGAAGATAAGGAGGGGGAAACCGCCCTTGGAATAAACCCCGGCAAAAATGACCTCACTGAGCCATTCGTGAGCCACCCAGGGCTTACCGGCGGCCGTATATGAGTAAGGGTCTTGACGCGGGATGCCCCCGGATGAAATGATGTCCTGACCGGCCCTGAGATGCCACCAGGTATCGTAATCTCTTATCGGACTCAGGGAAATTATAAAAACGGCCACTAAAACAATGTCCAGAAGTGATGGCAAGAAAAACCGCATTATCGGAGGCATAAGATAATTATACCGTAACTATTCAGCCACAAAGCCACGAAGAGAATAATGGAATAGCCCACGGATGACCCAGATTTTGGCGGATTCTCACGGATTTTTTTAATAAATTTTTATCCGTGTCAATCCGTTTCATCCGTGCAATCCGTGTGCTATCATTTGTAATCTTTGTGCCTTAGTGGCTGAATAGTTACGACTTTTCTTTACATAGATGCTTTTTGCAATGGAGCGAAGTTAACTAAACCCTTCGTCTGCCTGGGCATACCCGCACTCAGACAGGGGAAATTGCCTCCCCTAACTTCGTGAATACAAACAGGTAGGCGACATTCTGCGAATATCTCAATGCAGAATGTTCAAAGTTTGGTTTAGTTCCTTAAGGTATTCATCTATATTTTGTCCTACAACATCTTTTGATAGAGGAGTCCATTCCTCATCGCTTAAGGATATTATTCGTCCTTGAGCAATCTTTAATTTAGAGAATAACCTCTTGAACCTTTCTATTGGTCTTTTCATCCCAAGATTAAGTGTTTTCGTCATCTTAAACTCAATTGGGTAGAGAGTCATCTCCTTCTCTATAATTAGGTCTATCTCCAAGCCATTGTGTGTCCTTAAGTAGAAGATATTTGGTTTTAAGCCTTGATTTAAGAAGAACTTGACCGTCTCCTGAATACAATAATTCTCAAAGAGTGCTCCTGCTAAAGGCCCTTTTAACAAATGCTCCTCGTCTTTTAAACCGGTCAGATAACAAATAAACCCACACTCTAAGAAATATATCTTTGGACTCTTGGTTATCCTTTTCCCTATATTCTGATAATAAGGAGGAAGCAGAAAGATTATGTGGCTTGCCTCTAAAACAGAAACCCATTTTTTAACAGTATTTACCGAAACACCTAAATCATTTGATAGACTACTTAGATTAAGAATAGAAGAACAGCGACTCGCCAATAATTGTAAGAATCTCTGGAACTCCCTCAAACTTCCTATGTTGTAAAGGGTGCGAATATCCCTTTCTAAGTATGTTGAGACATAACCTGCATACCAATTAACAGGATTTATCCCTGTATGAATAGAAACCTCAGGGAAAGAACCAAACAGACAACTATGAATAAAATGGTCCTGGGAGGTGATTAATCTGGATTTAATATTGGGAATAAGTTCCTTTTCTCCTTTAGTAAATGGTAATAATACCAGAATACCAATCCGACCAGCTAATGTCTCAGTTAGATTTTTTATCAGATTGAATTGGCAAGAACCCGTCAGAATAAAACGACCCCTCCTTTGCCTCTCTTTATCAATGGCTATCTTTAGGTAAGGAAGGATCTCAGGAACATATTGGATTTCGTCGAAGATTATATCATCCGAAATCCCCTCTAAGAAAAATTTTGGGTCAGAGATGGCCCTTTCTCTTACCAAAGGATCATCAAAGGAAATGATTTTGTGTGTTTTGCCAAAGAGATTCAATAGCAGAGTAGACTTTCCCGATTGTCTGGGACCGGTTAATACAACCGCAGGAAATTGTTTGGCTAATTCAACTATGGTCTTTTCAATTTGACGAGGAATATAAATAGTATCTTTATTCTCCATTGTCCATTATGGTATCATATAACAAGCCAATTGTCAAGACAAATTTGCATTGCTATTGCAAAATCTCTTAAGACTTGAGGTTACAGAACTTTCGATTTATCAGTTTTAGGTTGAGAGGCTGAAGGCTGAAGCAGCCTTCGTAATCGTTCACCACAGAGACACGGAGAATGATTTCGACCTGTGAAATAGGCTTAAATAAATTGGGGGATATTTGTATAAACCTATTTCACAGGTCGAATGATTTTAGAAAAAGTACTTACAGAGCAAATAATTGGGTCAACAATAGAAGTTCATAGGTATTTAGGCCCTGGTTTATTAAAGTCAGCCTACGAAGAATGCCTTTGTCATGAACTCAATTGGCGTGGTCTAAATTTTGAACGACAAAGACCTCATTAAGAGACTTGTCCTTTAGATTTTTCTCAGTGTCTCTGTGTCTCCGTGGTGAGGTGAACGGTTACAGGTAGATAGGCTAAAAGCCGAAGCACCTTTCTAAGCACGGTTATTTCGTCAGGATTAGTAATGGTCAGCATATCAGGCCGCTTCGGATTTAGTCTAAGGGCATGGGGATATACTTTAAGGACTTCCAAGATCTTAGGGGCCGCCTGTTCCGGGTGGGTAAACCAAATATTAATGTATCCGTCCTCTTTACCGATTTTTGATACCCCGGCTTCCTTGGCTGAGATCCTGAGCTGCATAACTTCCAGGAGCCTGTTTACTACCTCCGGTATCCGTCCGAAACGATCGGTAAGCTCCTCTTTTGTTTCGACTAAATCATCCCTGGTTTTTACCCCGGCAATACGTTTGTAGATGGCAAAACGCTGTTTGGGATCAGGGATATATTCATCCGGGATATAGGCATCACCGGGAATGTCTACGGTAGGGAGAGGCGCTTCTTTTTCCACTGGTTCCCCTTTTAGTTCGGCCACGGCCTGGGCAAGAAGTTGGGAGTAGAGATCAAAACCAACCGCCATCATCTCACCATGCTGCTCCCGGCCTAAAATATTTCCGGACCCTCTGATTTCTAAATCCTGCATAGCGATCTTGATCCCTGAGCCTAAGTCAGTGAACTCCCTGAGCGCCGCCAGCCGTTTCCTGGCCGCACCTGAAAGGGTGAGCTTAGAAGGATAAAAGAGATAGGCATAAGCCTGGTGGCTGGCCCGGCCGACTCGTCCCCGGAGCTGGTAAAGCTGGGCCAAACCGAATCGATGGGCCTGATGGATAATGATGGTATTTACCGAGGGAATATCCAGGCCAGACTCAATGATAGAAGTGGAAAGGAGAAGGTCGAATTTATGGTGGAGGAAGTCTAACATAACCCGTTCCAACTCCCGTCCGCGCATTTGACCATGAGCAATAGCCATCCTGGCTTCCGGCACAATATCAGCCAGATGATTTCCAAAGGCGTCAATGGTTTCCACCCGGTTATGCACGAAATAGATCTGTCCTCCCCTGTCCATCTCCCTGAGCACGGCTTCACGAACCGTTTCAGGGTTAAAGGGAGCCACATGGGTTTTAATGGGGAGCCGATTCAGTGGGGGGGTGTTAATGAGACTTATATCCCTGACCCCCATAAGGGACATATAGAGGGTGCGGGGGATAGGCGTGGCCGTTAAAGTAAGGCAGTCAACCATTCGTCTCAAGGCCTTCAGCTTTTCCTTGTGGGCCACCCCAAACCGCTGCTCTTCATCCACAATGATCAGACCAATGTCTCGAAATTGAATATCCTTCTGAAGAAGGCGGTGAGTGCCGATAACAATGTCCAATTCCCCCCGGCGCAGTTTGGCCATAATTTCCGTCTGTTCACCTTTGGTCTTAAATCGGGAAAGGACATCGATATTTACCGGATGAGCCTTAAACCTCTCACTAAAGGTAGCAAAATGCTGCTGAGCCAAGATGGTGGTCGGCACAAGCACCGCCACCTGTTTGCCGTCCATAATGGCTTTAAAGGCCGCCCTGATGGCTACTTCTGTCTTCCCATAACCTACATCTCCACAGACAAGCCTGTCCATAGAGCGATCCTTTTCCATGTCCTGTTTGATCTCTTCAATGGCCCGAAGTTGATCTGGGGTTTCTTCATAGATAAAGCCTGCTTCAAACTCCCTCTGCCAGGGTGTATCTTTGGTAAAGCTATGACCCGGCAGGCTTGCCCGGGCCGCATAAAGCTCCAGAAGTTCTTTGGCCATATTCTGGATGGAACGCTTCACCCTCAGTTTGAGCTTATCCCAGGCCCGGCCGCCCAGACGGTAAATAAGGGGCGGATTGTCTTCGCTGCCGATATATTTTTGAACCAGATCTAATTGGTCAAAGGGGACATAAAGCTTATCTCCCTCAGCATACTCGATGCTCAGAAAGTCCCTTCGGTATCCGGCGGCCACCAGGTTCTCTATCCCTAAGTACCTCCCGATACCATAGTTGATATGGACGCAATAATCTCCTTTCTTGAGTTCAGTTATGCTTTCCAGGGGCGCACTCTCTTCAGAGACGAATCGTCTCTTTCGTCTGGCCTGGGGATAGCCGAATATTTCGTGCTCGGTAATAAGGGCCAGTTTAATCTCAGGAAAAAGGAAACCAACCCTTAATCGGGCCGTAGCAATAGTTAACCCGGATAACTCCATCTCTTCCAGAATCTGGCGCAGCCTTTCACCCTGGCCTTCAAAGCCGACCACCGCCACCACTTGATAGCCTTGCTTAGACCAGCCCCTGACCTCTTCAAAGGTCTGTTTGGCCCCGCTCGGTTTAGTCGTAATGGACTGAACCGCCCAGTCTAACCGTTTCTTCCCATCCAGGTCATCACCTAAGAGAGAGATATGAATAGAGGGATAGCTAGCTGTCTTTTCCTGAATCTCTTTGAGTCGGCCAATCATCTGCTGCGGCTTGCAGATTTCGGCTTGTGCACCCACTTCGTGGGTACCCGGGAGGGCGGATGGGTTTTTGACTTCAATCTGGGTTCTGTAGCGCTCCCGCACTTCTGCCTCTACCTTTTTCACCTCTTCCTTGAAGGAGGATGGTTCATCTACGATGATAAGTCCTTTCTCGGGAAGATAGTCCAGGATGGTGCCGGCTTCAGGATAAAGCAGAGGAAGGTACTGTTCTAGGCCGGTACCGGAAGCCGGCAGGCCGAGTTTTTCTACTCGCTCAAGGATGGGCTCAGTCATAATAACCTCCCTAACCGGAAGGATAGTTATCTCTTTAAGATGAGTAGTAGAGCGTTGGGTTTGAGGATCAAAACAGCGAATTTCTTCAATACAATCACCAAAAAAGTCTATTCTGATAGGAAGGTCTTGTCTTTGAGCGGGAAGATACTGAGGGGGGAAGAGGTCGATGATCCCACCCCGGACACTTATCTCCCCCCTTTGTTCCACCATATCCTGCCTGGTATACCCGGCCTCAATCAGTCCTTTAATCAAATCCTCCCGATCTATCTCCTGGCCTTTGGAGAGATGAAGAGTAGCCTCTATTAAGGATTCGGCCGGGATGGTCTTTTGCATCAGCGCCCTGGGATGGGTGACCACGATGCCTTTCCTTTTCTCAAGAAGGGCTGTTAAGGCCAAAATCCGTTCGGCAATCAGATCCAAATGGGGGGAAGCTGATTCATACGGCAGAATCTCCCAGTCAGGATATAGAAAGGCATTGGGATTAAAGGCAGCAATATCCTCCGCTAAGGCCTCGGCCTCTTCCGAAGTGGGAAGAATGAAGAGACAAGACTGGTCGGTTCCTAATCTGGCGGCCAGAAAGGCCTTGCCTGAACCGGCTAAGCCCGTGAGACCAATAGGGATATTTGAGGAGAGATCAGTCTGCAGGGCCTTGAACCCGGCTGACTTGTCCAGCAAAGACAATAAAGGGTTTAAACTCATTTTAACAATCCTCGATACTCGATGCTCGAGCCTCGAGCATCGAGTATCGAGGATCGAGCATCGAGCATCGAGGCTTGTTTGGTGGCGGCTTCGCCGCGCTAATATTTACTCCCACCAGTTAGTATGATTATGATCAGGGTGCTCCAGGGTTTCAGCTTTCTGTTCTACTTTTTCACCTTTATGCTTTCGTCGTCTCCTGGTTAACTCCTTGAAGAGATCGGACAATTCAATGTCATGCCAGGCCAGGAGGACAAGACAGTGATACCAGAGGTCAGCCATTTCAGATACAATTCTTTCCTGAGCTTCGTTCTTTGCCTCAACTAAAACCTCACCTGCCTCTTCGATGATCTTCTGAAGCACCTTATCTTGTCCCTCCTTAAGAAGATGTGAGGTATAAGAACCCTTTTGGGGATTGACTTTTCGCTTCTGGATAACCTTAGCTAATTCTTTTATAATCTTAGCGCTATCAGGCAACTCAACTTTTTCTTCAGAGAGAGATCGGTAGAAACAAGATCGTTCGCCAGTATGACAGGCCACCCCCTTTTGGTCAACCTTAATCAAAAGGGTATCGTAGTCGCAATCATAATAAATCTCCTTAACAAACTGGTAATTTCCTGAGGTCTCTCCTTTAAGCCAGAGTTTATCCCGTGACCGACTCCAGAAATGAGTCTTCCCTGTTTCTATTGTCTTCGCCAGCGATTCCTTATTCATATAGGCCAGCATAAGGACTTCATCCGAGTCTTCATCCTGAATTATGGCCGGGATAAGTCCTTTTTCATCGAATTTAAACTTTTCTGTCAACCTTTCGATTCCTCCTTTATATCACGGCCTCCGTGTGCCACCATAAACTCCAACGATTTCCGCTTAGGCTCCAGCGTCTTGTCCTTATCCCTGGCCAGGAATGATTGGATCATTACTTTATCTACTCCTATCCTACCTTTTTCCTAATGGAAATAGATACTCAATCCCAACCCCAAAGGCACTGTATATATCCACGCCGGGGCAGTCCTCAATATCCGCCTGATCCGTGGTTCCCTCCCAGATAGAGGCCGCCAGACGGTAGTCCAGGCAAAGCCTCAGGTTGTCAGCCAACTTAACGGCGACCTCGGGCACGATTCTCACGCCGTGGGCAGTGTGGGTAGCGCTCCCCTCGTTGCGGTCCTTCTGGTCGCCGGGATACTTGGTACGCTCATACTCCCAGTCATACTCTGCGTCGATGAAGTAGCTGTAGCCCAGACCAAGTCGAACATAGATGTCTTTACCTCCAATAAAATTAGCCTCCAGATCCAGTCCTTTTCTCAGGTCACCGGTGGCCTCAGCGTTCTCGGCTTTCTCGATAAGTGTCCCATACTGGGTCTTTTCCAGAAGGCCGTCGCTGAATTCATATTTGAAATACCGGTATCCAAATCGCAGATTAAAGTTAGGACTGGCCCAAAAACGCCCATAGAGGTCAAATATATTGCGGTCTACGGTCACCTCCCCTTTACTGTGCTTTCCTTCAGAACCATCCCACTCGCCGACGAAGTCGTTTCCGCTCTGGCTGTAGCCAACGCCAACGGCGAAGGTGAAGTTCTTATCCTCTCCGAAAGAATATTCCAGCGAGACAGCCGGATTAAAGTAGGTGGTCTCCACATCAGCCGTCACGTCCTCCACCGTAAAGTCCCCCCAGGTGACGCCTGTAGCAGCGTCAATGAGGAGGCTATCGCCCTTAGCCGGAGCGCACAGGGCCGCCCCCACAAACACACTTACGATAAACAACTTACAGGTCTTTTGCATGTCTTCCTCTCCTTTCTTGTTTTGAACGCTCTTGGATAAAATTGAGCGTTGATTTTATGTAACCGTTCAGCCACCAAGGCACAAAGACACAAAGGGGAAAAAGTATGTGTCTTAGAGAGCAGTAGAGCAGTAGAGCAATAGAGCAGCAGTTCTGGAACCTTCGGAAAAGTCTTTAACTACTGCTCTGCTGCTCTACTGCTCTATTTTTGTGTCTTAGTGTCTTTGTGGCTGAACACTTACGAAGAGATTAGTAATTAATTATTATCACATCTACCTGCTTTTTTTCTCCAGCCTGCAAAATAACATCTGTCTTTTCTACGCCGGCAAATCCCTGGCCTTCGACCTTAAGGCGGTGGTTACCCGGCTCCAGATAGAGAAAACGAAATACCCCGTCTTCCCCTGTTTGAAGCATCAGGTAATCATCTACGGTTACCAGGGCATTAGCCACAGGCTCTCCCTTCTTATTAAGCACCTGGCCGATCAGGGAGGCAGTATCGTGATTAGTCAGTCCATAGCTGGCCAGGATACCATTGTAGATAGCATAAGCCTCTTTTCGATTGTAGATCGGGCTGCTCAACCGTGTCTCTTCTTCCGGGTGGGTGATCAAGGAGGCATGGGTGTAAATAGCCGGACAGGCCGTTTGTACCAGACAATAAGCAGAACTATCCTTATCTCCCTGATCTTCATACCCTAGGGCTTCCACCAGATGTGCCTGCACGGCTTTGGCCAGAGGAACACCTAATTTGGAATTGGGATAGTGGGCGGTGTAGGTGAAATTTAAGGCTGGATTAGAGGAATCTCCATGTCCTATGGAAACAAACCGGTCTGCCTCCACGGCATTAGCCAGTTTAACCCGCTCCAGGAGGGGGGTGGTCACATCAAATTCCCGAGTGAGGAAAACCTTGGCCCCGGCTCTGACCAGATAGTCTTTCAGATACCTGGCTACGACTAAGTTAACATCCGAGGCCCGCATACTGGTAGGTCCAATCGCCCCTGATTCTCCTCCGCCAAACTCCGGATCAACCACAAAAACCTGGCCTTTCAAAACACCTCTGCCTACAGGAAGGAGGGGTAGGTCTTGCCTCTTGCTCTCCTGATTCTTGAGGTCAAGGTCAATCTTAACAGGGATGTAGCCGTTACTACTTACTGAAAATACGTGTCTGTCAGGCGGCACATCAGGCAGGGAAAAGAAACCATCCCGATTGGCATAGACGATTCTTTCGTCATCTAATACTACCACCGCCCCCTTAACCGGATTATTGTCCAGCCCATCTTGAACAAATCCGCTTACCAGGGCAAAATTAGTCGGGTAATGGGAGGCAATCTGCCTTTCCGCGGCCAGGTCTTTAAAAGAGGTCCTGACCGAAATGGCCCCTCTATTCTTAGCGCTCAGATAGGTGATGGCCTCTCCCTTTAGGATAGCGGCCGTGTCTGAGCTTAAGTGGCCTTGGCTAACCTGGAACTGGATGATCGATCCATCCCGAATGGGATGTCCGTATTTGTCCTTGACTACCGCGATAACCACTATTTGAGTCTGGCCGTCAGGGGGAAGAATGGGGGGATCGAAGGTAAATTCCAGACTTTGCGGCGGCAGGTCAACGGTGAAAAAGGTTGAGACAGTCCTTAGGGCATTGCCTTTCAGATTTCGGGCATCTATGCTTATCCGATGCTCCCCGTTGGTCAACGGGTCCGGCGGGATGTAAATAATCTGACCGGCTTCCGGCAGGTAATGATGATTAACTATCTGGCCATCCAGTCTTAACCTGATAGAAGCAGGGTCTATTCCAGCTCCACCGGGGCCGTCTTTAATGGTGGCTGAAATCCGAGGCATTGCCTCCGTGACTGTTTCATCAGACGGCGTTATTTCGACCACCTCCGGGATACCCTTAGAGAGATAATCACAGAGTCCCAGGAAATATGCCCCGGCCTCAAGCCTTTGCGCGGCAGCCAATCTGAGTCTCTCCTCCACCCACTTATTGGAAAGATAAGAGGCCTCACCCAGGAGAGCGGCTCTGGCCGAGCTGTGCCGAAGGACATAGTAATTTCCGGCCAGGATTTTATTTTCCTTAATGCCGAGATTACGCACCAGGTGGCGATGCACAGTGTGAGCCAGATCAAGGGAGGGGCCTGGATCATCCATCTTGTAATAGGTCTCAATCTGATTCTTCTGCGAGTCGGGCACAATATCAGCGTTGTGATGTAAGGAGATAAAGATGTCGGCCTCAGCTTTTTGGGTGATATCTACCCTGGCCTGAAGATCCTCCTTCTGGACCTCAGCCAAATGGGTGTCAGCGGTTCTGGTTAAAGTCGACTCGGCCCCGGCCTCCTCCAGTAGACCCCAGAGATAAAGCCCGACGCCTAAATTGACTTCTGCTTCTGTTACCCCTCCTGAGCCAACCGCCCCAGGGAATCGCCCTCCATGCCCCGGATCAATCACAATACGCTTTCCGGCCACGGCAGAACTGTCAATCTTATCCAGGGGCTCGGTTAGAGAGGCATAAAGCCAGGCCAACTTTGCCGGTTCAGCTTCCAGGGGCAGGATAGGTCTTACCCTGGCACAGCCCAAAAAGGCGGCTGAGAAGCTTAACAGCCAAATTAAGACGATAATTTTTCTCAAAGCCACTTACCTCCTTCCTTCTGATTCTTTACTCCGAGTAAGCCCGTAACCCTTGATCTTTTTATCCAGAGTCGGCCGGGATATTTTCAAAAGCTGGGCGGTCTGGCTTTTGTTCCAGTCGGTGTATTCCAGGGCCTTGAGGATATGTTCCCGTTCCACATCTTCCAGAGCCGGAATGACGGCCCCATTTACTTCCTCGCTGACAAAACGCACCTCAAAGGGTAAGTGTTCCAGGTGAATCACATCGCCTTCCATTAAAATCATAGCCCGCTTAATAGCTGATCTAAGTTCCCTGATATTTCCAAACCACTCATATCCCATCAGGTGCTTGAGGGCCACATCGGAAACCCTTTTCACCTTTCGCTGGAGTTCCGCATTAAATTCCTCGATGAAATGCTCAATCAAAAGAGGAATATCCTCTTTTCTTTCCCTCAACGGAAGAAGGTAAATATTTACTTCATTTAACCGGTAGTAGAGGTCCTCTCGAAATTTACCTTCCTTTATGGCCTCTAAAAGATCAATATTAGTGGCGGCAATGATCCGCGTGTCGGTCTTGATCATCCGTTGACCACCCACCCGTTCGAACTTTTTCTCCTGGATAACCCTCAGTATCTTGGCCTGGGCCATAAGGGACATATTACCAACCTCGTCCAGAAACAGAGTGCCCCCATCGGCTAATTCAAATTTCCCCTTACGGGTATAAGTAGCCCCGGTAAAGGCTCCTTTTTCATAGCCAAAGAGTTCAGATTCAAGCAGGGTATCCGGAATAGCCGCACAGTTGATCTCCACAAAGGGTCCATCTTTTACCGGGCTGCTTTCGTGAATAGCCCGGGCCACTAATTCCTTGCCCACCCCGGTCTCTCCGTTGATTAATACCGTGGCCCGGGTGCTGGAGACCTTTCCGATCAAGTTTAAAGTCTCCTTTACTGATCTACTTTCACCAATGATAGTATGTTTAATCTCCAGGATTTCCTTTAGTCCCTTATTTTCTTCAGTGGCCTTAGCGTAAAGTTTGGCATTTCTGATAGAACCGACCACGCAATTAGCGATCTCTTTCAGAAAATCTTCTTCTATCTCAGTAAAGATAGCTTTTCCTTCCCTGTTGACCACTTCTATGGATCCGATTAGTTTATCTTCCATGACTAAAGGAATACAAAGGAGAGAACCGATTTTAAAATCCATTACCTTCTTTAATCGGTCACTGAATCGTCCTAAATCATCCCTTTTAGGAATAAGGACGGATTCACCTGAGGTGGCCACCCAGGCCTCTACATCTTCTCCCATCCTGGGTTCAAGACTTTTCACCTCTTCACCTCTCTCTGTTACCCTAAAATAGAGATGATGATCCCGATTCATTAACAAAAGAGTGCTGGCATCGGCCTTTAAAGCCTCAGAGACGGTTTTAAGAACTAAATTCACTACTGAGTTAAACTCAAGGGTAGAATAGACAATATTGCTCATCTCCAGTAAGGTATTAAGTCTGTTGATATCTTGAATCATCTTTCTCCTCTCCTAAATAGGCAATGGCCAAGAGTCCCTTTGGTCCTTTTGGTCCTTTAACCCAAAGGGACCAAAAGGACCAAAAGGACCAAAAGGACCAAAGGGACCAAAGGGACCAAAAGGACCAAAGGGACCAAAAGGACCAAAAGGACCAAAAGGACCAAAGGGGCTATTGGCTAATGCCTATTGGCTTTTTCCGGTGGAAATCCGTCTGTTGTTCATAAGCATAAGCGGCTTGGAGTAATTTCTCTTCACCCAGGGGTGGAGCCAGCATCTGAAGCCCCACCGGTAAATCTTCGACAAATCCACAGGGAATAGATATAGCTGGTATTCCGGCTAAATTAGCTGAGATGGTAAAAATATCCGAGAGATACATCTGGAGTGGATCATCCAGTTTTTCTCCCAATTTAAAGGCTACGGTGGGGGAAGTCGGGGTAATGACCAGATCAAAGCGGTTAAAGACCTCTTCAAAGTCGGCCTTGATTAAGGTTCTAACCTTTTGCGCCTTCAGATAGTAGGCATCATAATAGCCGCTGGACAGGCAATAGGTGCCCAACATTATCCGCCGCTTCACTTCTGGGCCAAACCCTTTTTTACGGGTTAAACGATACATATCCGCCAGATTGTTATCTCCCCCGGCCCGATAACCGTATTTAACCCCATCATACCTGGCCAGATTAGAACTCGCTTCAGCCGTGGCAATCAGGTAGTAAGTGGCTACGGCATAGTCAGTGTGGGGAAGCGAAACCTCCTCTATCTCTGCCCCGAGGCTTTTAATGACCTGACATGCCTCCTCTATCTTTTCTTTAACCCCTTTCTCTATACCCTCGCCAAAGTATTCCTTGGGCCAAGCCAGTTTCATCCCTGATAGGTCAGGCATAAGGGCTTTGGTATAATCCGGAACCGGGTAATTCAGAGAGGTGGAATCTTGGGGATCAAAACCGGCTATAACATTCATGGTTAAGGCTGCATCGTACACATCTTTAGTAATAGGACCAATTTGATCCAGAGAAGAGGCAAAAGCGACCAGACCATAACGGGAAACCCGGCCATAAGTCGGCTTAAGCCCAACCACGCCGCATAAGGCTGAGGGTTGTCTGATAGACCCCCCTGTATCAGAACCCAGGACAATTATGGCCTCATCTGCCGCCACCACCGCGGCTGAGCCACCACTGGAACCGCCCGGAATGGCAGAGAGGTCCCACGGATTCTTGGTCGGCCCAAAGAAGGAGGTCTCGGTGGATGAACCCATCGCAAATTCGTCCATATTGGCCTTACCAATAAAGACTACACCCTCTTGCCTGAGTCGTTCTACCACGGTCGCCTCATAAGGTGGTTTAAAGGGGGCCAGGATATTTGAACCACAAGTGGTGGGAATTCCGCGAAGACACATGTTATCTTTGATGGCCACAGGCAGGCCGGTCAAAGGTCTGATCTCCTCCCCACACCCTATCCGGTTATCTACTTCCCGGGCCATGTCCAGGGCCAGATCAAAGTTAGTCTCGATATATCCATTTATCTTTGGCTCTACCTCTTCTATCCTGGAGATGACCGCCCTCGTCACCTCTTCAGAGGTTACTTCCTTCTTTTGCAGCAACTGATGAATCTCATGGGCAGCAAGTTGATAAAGCTCCAAATCCTACTCCTTCCTACTCGATTAAGAAATCCCTCAAAGCGGTACTGATCTTCTTGTGCCGAAGTTTCTGAATAGCAGCTACTTCTATTTGCCGGGCACGTTCCCGGGTTACGCCGAGTCTCTTGCCTATCTCTTCTAAAATATACGGCTTCCCGCCTTCCAAACCATAACGAAGACGGAGAACTACTTGTTCTCTTTGACTCAGACCCTCAAGAAGCTCCTCCAAACTCTGTCTGAGCATTTTTAAAAAGGTGGCGCCCGTGGGAGAAAGTGATTCCTTATTTTCAACATAATCTCCCAATTCACCTTCAGATTCAAAACCATGGGGAGTCTCTAAGGATTGGGCATCCTCAGCCGTATTTACGATTTCAATGATCTTAGAGACGGGTAACTCCATTCTGGCGGCAATCTCTTCCCAGGCCGGTTCCCGCCCCAATTCATAAGAAAGCTCTCTGGTAACCTTCATACACTTATTAATCATCTCGATAATCGGTACAGGGAGTCTGATCATTCTTCCTTTATCGGCTAAGGCCCGGATAATAGACTGTCTGATCCACCAGATGGCATAAGTGCTAAACCGGTAGCCGCTTTGATAGTTAAACTTATCCACCGCCCTCATTAATCCTAAATTCCCTTCATTAATCAAATCAAGAAAGGAGAGTTTGTCACTGGCATATTTTTTAGCTACATTGACCACCAATCTGAGATTAGCCTCTGTAAATTTTCGCTTGGCCTGCCGAACTTTATCCTGTAATAATTCAATCTGTAAGGCCGTGCGTTCCAACTCATCATTGGACATATTCTTAAGGCTTGGCGGCAGATCAGCCTGTCTTAAGGCCCCCCCTTTCCACTCCTTAAATAAAATTCTTACCTTATCCGATGATAGGTGGAGGTCTTTCTCCATAGTGACGATCTCGTCTTCACCTGTTTTTATCTCCTTGCCTAGTTCTATCTCCTCTTGGGCGGTAAGCAGAGGTATTTGACTTATTTCTTTAAGATATATCTTGACCGGATCTTCAATATAATAAGAAGGCTCTGGTTCGGTGGCTACGACCGGGTTATCCACTACCGCAATCTTCATTTCTTCCAATTGGGCTAAAAGATTTTCTACTTCCAAATGGGAGCTGTCCTCAGGAAATATTTCGTGAATTTCTTCGTGAGTAACATATCCTTTTTGTTTACCTTTTTTGAGCAACTCCTTAACTTCTTTTTCCTTCTCCATAGCTCTTTTTTACAGGTAATTACTCAGCCACAAGGACACGAAAGCACTAAGATTACAGAAGCCATTAGGCAATAGCCAATAGGGCATTTATACCTGCTGCCTATTGCCTATTGCCTATTGGCTATTTGGCTATTGGCCCAGTGTCTTAGTGGCTGAGTAGTTACTGTCTACTATTCACTGTCTACTGATACGGCTTCCTTAAGGTCGAACCGGCCTTCATAAAGGGCCTTGCCGATGATGCATCCTGCCACGCCAATCCTTTTTAGCTTCTTAATATCCTCAAGAGCAGATATGCCTCCTGAGGCAATAATTTCAAGATGAACACCCTTGACCATTTTTTCAATAGAGGCAAAATTAGGACCGCTCATACAACCATCTCTGGCAATATCGGTAAAGATTATTCGGGAAACGCCCATTGCTTCAACCTGATGGGCTAAGGGAATTGCTTTCGACGCCGTTACCTCTTGCCAGCCTCGAATAGCTACATATCCATCCTGGGCGTCTATTCCGACTACTATCCTGTCTTCAAATCGGTCGCAAGCCATCTTTATCAAATCCGGGTCAGTGATTACCTTCGTTCCTAAAATAACCCTGGCTACACCTAAGTTAATCAGCGCCTCAATGGTGCTTATGTCTCGGATACCTCCACCAAGCTGAATAGGGATATTAATGGCTGCCAGTATTTGTTTCACTGCCTCTAAATTCTTAGGACGTCCGTCAAAGGCCCCGTCGAGATCGACCACATGGATAAGTTCGGCGCCTTGAGCCTCCCAGCGCCTGGCCATAGCTGACGGGTCAGGAGAGTAGACAGTCTCCTGGTTCTTTTTGCCCTGGATGAGGCGAACACATTGGCCTTTTTTAATATCTATGGCTGGGATAATAAGCATAGCCTCTAAGATAGACAGCAGTCAATGATTTCTAACGTTAATAACTCTATCACATTGCCCAGGGTTTTGTCAATCAAAATTTCAGGGTATTATTCCGCCACTGATTGACACGGATTAGCGCGGATAAAATAGAATGAGTTGTAAATGTTCAGCCACAAAGACACTAAGACACAAAAATAGAGCAGTAGAGCAGCAGACCAGTAGTTAGAGACTTTTCTGAAAGTTCCAGAACGGCTGCTCTATGGCTCTACTGCTCTCTAAGACACATACTTTTTCCCCTTTGTGTCTTCGTGCCTTAGTGGCTGAACGGTTACAAAAAAATCAGTGTTTCATCCGTGTAAATCTGTGGCTGAATAGTTACAGAGTTTTTTTAAGGCTCTTATGTCTGAATTACAGGCGTGGGGATAATTCTGATTGACAGGCTAACTATGATTTGTTATAATTAGGTTCGGCCATTTACGAAGAGCACTAGACTACCGGTTATCAGACGACCAGACACCAGTCTGCCCAGATAAAGCGGCGGAGGGATAAAGGCAATCCTTGAAAATATGCTATTTTGGAACTTATGATGATCATTATCCCCGGAACAGGATACTCATCTCTGGCCTGACCCAGGCCGGTTTTGAAGTGGCTCAATGTCATGCAGGGCTGTGGAAGGATACAGCCGCTAAAATGGCGGCGGCTTCTTCCAAATGGGGTAGCCTGAGCTTGATTTGGCGACTGGTTAAGATTTATCCTAAACTAATCTGGGATCTTCTGCATACGGAAAAAGTTGACTACCTCTTTGTCGGCTATACTGGCCAATTTGATATGTTCTGGGCTAAAATAGCCGCCAAACTTAAAGGGGTCCCGGTGGTCTTTGATGCCTTCCTCTCTCTTTATGACTCGCTTGTCTTTGACCGCCGGGTAGTTAAGGAAGGCTCGCTAAAGGCCAGGTTTCTTTATTGGGCTGATAAGATTTCCTGCCAATTGGCTGATCTGGTCCTGTTAGATACCGAGGCACATATCGATTACTTTGTGAAGACCTTTAAGGTCCCCAGATCAAAATTCAGAAGGATTCTTATCGGGGCTGATGACACCATCTTCTATCCCCGGGAACAAATAAAGAAGGATAATTCCTTTCTGGTTATTCACTACGGTAAGTATATTCCTCTTCACGGATTGCCCTACGTAGTTAAGGCAGCTAAAGAGCTGGAGTCGGACCCGGCCATTCGATTTCGTTTCATCGGGGCCGGCGATGAATATGAGCGAGTTTTTTCCTTGGCTAAGGAGCTTAAGGTTACTAATATCGATTTCATTCGATTCCTCCCGCCGGAGGAGTTGGTTGATCATATTGCCGAGGCCGATGTGTGTCTGGGGATTTTTGGTGACACGGATAAGGCCGCCCGGGTAATACCCAACAAAGTTTATGAATGTATGGCTATGGCCAAGCCGGTTATTACGGCTGATTCTCCGGCCTCACGGGAGTTCCTCACCGATGGAGAAAATTGCTTGTTCTGCCGTTTAGCTGATTCCTCTTCTATCGCCGAGGCTATCTTGCGTCTAAAGAAAGACCCGTCTCTTAGGCGGCGGATCGCTGAGGCCGGCTATCGGCTCTTTCACGACTACGCGGCGCCGGCCCCATTGGGGAGAGAAGTAGGGAATATCCTGAAAAATCGTAGGGAGCGTAAACTAAATTCCAAAATGAGAAAGGGAGGTTGATCTTACATGCCTACTTACGAGTATAAGTGCAAGGACTGCGGGAATAAATTTGATATCTTTCAAAGTATCACGGAAGAACCTATCACGGTATGTCCTAAGTGCCAAGGGGAACTTAGAAAATTATTCTCTCCTGGAGGAGGGTTTATCTTTAAGGGGAGTGGCTTTTATATTACTGACTACCGAAGTGAGGAATACAAAAAGAGAGCCAAGTCGGAACAAGGGATAAAGGAGAAAAAAGAGGCAAAGGAGGGAGAAAAGAAGGTAGCGGCGTGACAGATATCGGGTCCTCAATTGGATGGAGGGAGTAAACCCTAAATTTTTTCTTTGACAAGAAAGGATTTTTCTGTTACACTAACCTTTAAGGCGGCGTCGCCAAGCAGCTAAGGCAGAGGTCTGCAAAACCTCCATCCCCGGTGCAAATCCGGGCGCCGCCTCCAAGACAGAGGACAGAAAACAGGGGACAGAAGACAGGTGACAGAACTTAGAGAAATCTGACTTCTGGCTTCTAAAAAAAGAAACCACGAAGAACCATGCGAGGAGCCAGGTTCTTTCGTGGTTTTATATTCTGAAGGGAGGAATTACTAATGGTAGGTGAGCTGAAAATATTTTCAGGGAATGCTAATCGTAGCCTTGCTCAGGAAATATGTGACTATTTGAAGATATCTATGGGTAATGCTGAGGTGTCAAGATTTAGTGACGGAGAGGTCATGGTTCAAATCAATGAGAATGTCCGGGCAACCGATGTCTTCATTGTTCAGCCTACCTGTCCTCCGGTTAACGACCATCTTATGGAGCTCTTGATTATGATTGATGCGGTTAAAAGGGCTTCGGCCCAGCGAATAACCGCGGTTATCCCTTACTATGGTTATGCCAGACAGGATAGGAAGGTTCAACCCCGGGTGCCCATTAGTTCCAAATTGGTGGCTAATCTTATTACTAATGCCGGGGCGGACCGGGTCTTGACTATGGACCTGCATGCCGGTCAGATACAAGGGTTCTTCGACATACCGGTTGATAACCTCATTGCCGCCCCCATTCTGATTGATTATATTAAAAAGAAGGAACTGGAGGACGTGGTTATTGTCTCGCCTGATACCGGTGGGGTAGAGAGGGCCAGGGAAGTGGCCGGCAGATTAGGCGCTAATATCGCCATCATTGACAAGCGCCGAGAAAGCCCTAATGAGGCCGAAGCCATGAATGTTATCGGTGAGGTAGCCCATAAAAATTTAATCATTCTTGATGATATGATTGATACGGCTGGGACTCTAACGCAAGCGGTAGAGGTCCTGAAAGAAAAGGGGGGGAAAGATATTTATGCCGCCTGCAGCCATTCCGTCTTTTCTGGTCCAGCGATCGATCGAATCAAAAACTCGAAACTCAAAGAGGTTATTACAACTAATACCATCCCTCTTAATGATAACAAGAAAATTCCTAAAATTACTTCTCTCTCAGTGGCTACACTTTTGGGGGAGGCTATTAACCGAATACATGAGGGGACAAGTGTAAGTTCGTTATTTAGGTAGATAGGCTGAAGACTGAAGGCTTTTAGGGATAAGCCTTCACCGCCTATTCACCTGAATAGGTCTTGAATTGCTTGATTCGAGCATGGCGGGATAATTGAACTTCAGCCTTCAGTCTTCAGCCTTCAGTCTTCAGCCTAAATAACCTAAGTAGTTACCAATCCGCCTTCCGAAATCCGAAATAAAAAGAGGAGGTTAAAATGGAACAGTTAGAACTCAGGGCTAATTCCAGGTCAGAGGCAGGCAAAGGATATGCCAAACAGTTAAGGGCACAGGGATTTATTCCGGCTGTTATGTATGGTGAAGGAAAAGAGGGTATTCCCCTTCAGGTTTCTGTAAGAGATCTTTTTCATATCCTCTCTACCGAAGCAAAAGATCATGCCATCATCCAGCTGAAGCTGGATGATGGGACAGAAAGGACAGTTCTTCTTAAAGAAAAACAGGTTCATCCGGTTACAGGCAAATTACTCCACTGTGACTTTTACCGGATTACTCTTGACAAGGCAATCAAGACCAGGGTCTCCGTCGAACTCATTGGAAATGCAGCCGGGGTCAAAGCCGGCGGTATAATGGAACAAATGATCTGGGAAGTGGAAATAGAGAGTCTTCCGACTAAGATACCGAAACATATTGAAGCCGATGTCTCTTCCCTTCAGATGGGTGATTCCCTTTATTTGAAAGATCTTAAACCCATCGAAGGAGTTGCCCTCCTGGGCGATCCAGAACAAATAATAGCTGTCATAGCTGCGCCGAGAGAGATAGAAGCGGAGGTTGTCCCTGAAGTTGAAGAAAAAGAACCTGAAGTGATATCAGAACGCAAGAAAGAAGAAGAAGAGGCGTGATGAAGCTGATAGTTGGCCTGGGAAATCCAGGTTCAAGTTATGCCGCTACCCGGCATAATGTTGGATTCAGGGTGATTAATTTCCTGGCCAAAAAGTTGGCTATCTCGCTTGATACCAGACGCTGCTGGTCACGGTTGGGTAATGGAGAAGTAGCCGGAGAAAAGATCGTCCTGGCCAGACCAGGGACTTATATGAACTTGAGCGGTAAGGCAGTCGCTTGCCTGATGAATAGATACCAAGCCTCCCGCCCTGACCTCCTGGTGGTGATGGATGACACTGATCTGGAGGTGGGACGGATTCGCCTTCGGCCAAGGGGAAGCAGTGGCGGACATCGTGGTTTGGCCTCTATTATTGAGCATATAGGTGGAAGTGATTTCCCCCGACTCAGGGTAGGGGTGGGGATGTGTCCGCCCCAGTTAGCGATGGTTGACTATGTCTTATCCGCATTTGACCCCGAAGAAGTGGAGATTATTCAGCAGTCGGTCGAGCGGGCTGCCTCGGCCGTAATGACCTTTGTCACCGAAGGGATAGAGAAGGCGATGAATATGTATAACTGAGAGGTAATTTCACAATTTTATGTTTTTTTGTAGATAATATCTGTAATCGCTTATCCAGCTTGAGAAAGTCAACTAAAAATGACCCTATCAGCGGAAAAGTGGCAAATCTTGAAAAATCCTTGTCAATAAAGACAATACGAATCTTTTTCATTTATGGTGGATTCTCCAATTTTTGGAAAATTGCGCCATAATTATATTATATTTATCGACTTATGTCAACAGCGGTTTTTCCTGTAATAATAGGTGTGATCTTATGCCTACAATATGCATGTTTTATGATAGCGAAGAAGGCTCAAGGGCCGAAGGCGGAAGCGAGGATAACTGAAGAGCCCGGGGCGGGAAAACTGCACGTCGGGATCTGGGCAGGGGCGGTCGGGTAACTGGCCGTCCTACCGCGATGGCTCTATATGGAAAACGGAGGTTAAGATGAGAATTTTGAAAGAGATAGAAATTGAGGGGAAAAAAGCTAATGCACTGTTTGATACTGGTTCTATACATACCTATGTTTCAAGCCGACTTTTAGAAGGTGTTCCTATCCGCATCCTATCTAAACCTTACAAAGTGGCGTTAGGTGGGAGAGTAATTGAAATAAAGGAACACTGTTCAATTCAAGGCAGAATTGAAGGGCTTGACTTTCATACTGAAGTAATACCTATTGATGAAGTGGGAAGGGTGGATGGAAAGGTAGTTGATGTTCTCATTGGCGCTTTAACTATGGAGGAATGGGAGATAATTCCGAACCCAAAGGATGCAACCATAGATCTATCAGGATTAAAGAGAAGAGAGTTTACTGAATTTTAAGAAGAGCGACTAACAAGGCGTTGGAGCGGACGGCTAATGCCGCCGCTCAACTTCTACTTTAGCTTGCGACACGAAGTCGCAAAGTTGAGTGTATTCAAGTACTTAGATTTTAAGTACCAGGAATACCCGGCATGTTCCTGCCGGTCCCTACACAGGCGTGCTACCGTTGCGCTGATGACTGGGTGCGAAGCCCTGTGGACAACGTACCTTTTCCCTATAAATAACTCTGTGATGTCATTGCTTGCTATGGCCTTCCAATTCCTTATTTGCCCAGGATGAACCTGATACTGACTTGCCAATTCAGTGGTCTTATCTTCCTTTATTGCTTCTAATGCTACTTTTGCCTTAAAGGCCGGGGGATAATTTACCCTCATTTTCTTCATCGACCTCCTTTTTTGACCTCAACTGTAACTTAAAATACTGTCCGATTTTCTGGGTCCATTATAAAAAAGATGTAACCGTTCAGTACATGATGCTGGATGCTCGATCCTCGATGCTCGATCTTCGATGCTGGTAAAGGATCCAGTATCCAGGATCGAGCATCGAGCATCGAGTTTGTGCCTTAGTGGCTGAACGCTTACAAAAAGATAAGAATGACTGATTTAATGAATAGGGGATGGCGACAAAGTAAGGGCGAATAATCATTTGCCCCTACATCTCTCTAAATGATAGGCGATATTGCCAATCCCATTAATAAGGAAGAGGTTAAAAGATGGGAGAGAAGAGGTTTGAGAGTCCTTTTGAGGTTAAAACCCCAGAAGGGGCGGAGGGTTGGGAGGAGATGTATCCATACTATCTCTTATTTAGTAAGGAGAGAAAGGAGACTGAGGAGGAGCGGTTTTGGTTTTGTGACACCATGCACTGGACAACCCCCCTATATCCCTTTGATATCTTTACCGCCGAGAGTGCCATGTCTGCCCTGGGTAGATATAACAGCCGGGTTTGGCTTATCCCCCCTGCCCTGGGTATAGATATAAGGGTGCTTAATGGCTTTTTTTACCTAAGCCCGATTACCGTGGATGACCCTGGTCAAATAGAAGAAAGGATAAAGGATTTTAGCCAGCGGGCAGGCTTTTATTATCAAAATTGGGAGGGATTGTATGATAAGTGGAAGGAAAAGGTGGTAAAGGAGATAGAAGCCCTAAAGGCAATAAATATCCCTTATTTACCCGAGAAGGAGGATCTAACTAAGGTTACTGAGGCAGTGGGCATCTCCACAGGATTTTCCCTTCTATCCGCCTATAATCAGCTCCTGGAGAGTATGACCAGGATATGGGAATACCACTTTGAATTCTTGAATCTGGGTTATGCCGCCTTCCTTGATTTCTCATGTTTTATGAAGGCCGTCTTCCCAGATATCCAGGACCAGACCATCACAAAGATGGTAGCCGGCATAGATGTCATCCTCTTTCGGCCAGATGATGAGTTAAGAAGACTTGCCAAATTAGCCGTAGGGCTTAATATAGATAAGCTCTTCTTTGAGACAAAAGACCCAAAAGAAGTAATAGAAAGACTACAAAAGATAGAAAATGGTAGAAATTGGCTTAAAAGTTTAGAAGAGATTAAAGACCCCTGGTTCTATTTTAACTCAGGCACTGGCTTTTACCATACCCCTTTGAGTTGGATAGATGACCTATCTATCCCCTTCTCAGGTATCTCAGGGTATATTAAAAAGTTACAAAATGAAGAGAATATAGACAGGGATAGAGAAAGGATAATCAAAGAGGCAGAGGAATTACATAAGGGATATTTTTCCCTGTTAAGAACAGAGGAAGATAGAAATGCCTTTGTGGAAAAGTTCTCCTTAGCCAAGAGGGTATTTAGCTATGTGGAGGAGCATAATTTTTATATTGAGCATTGGCATCATACCATCTTCTGGCAAAAGATGCGCCATCTCGGGGAGATTTTGAAAAAAGAGGGCTTCTTTGAAGAGGAGGAGGATATATTCTATCTCAATAGGTATGAGATAGCTACTGCCCTTTATGATTTATACTCCTCCTGGGGGATTGGCTTAAGTCCAAAGGGGGGACAATATTGGCCAAAGATAATCAAAAGAAGAAGGGGGATAATTAAAGCCCTTGAGAAATGGCAGCCTGCACCTGCCCTTGGCCCACCACCAGATAAGATAACCGAACCATTTACCATTATGCTCTGGGGGATTGTCTCTGAGAAGATAGAGCTTTGGCTGGAGGCACAGGATAAAGGGCAAAAAGAGGCGGTTTTAATAAAGGGTCATCCTGCCTCTCCTGGAATAGTTGAAGGAAGGGCGAGAATAATCCTCACCGCGGATGAGATTTGCGAGGTCCAGGAGGATGAGATAATGGTCTGTCCGATTACTACCCCCTCCTGGACACCTGTATTTGCAAAGATAAAAGGTGTGGTTACCAATGTAGGTGGGATGATGAGCCATGCGGCCATTATCTGCCGCGAATATGGGTTACCTGCAGTAGTAGGCACAGGCTTTGGCACTCAGTTGATCAAGACCGGGCAATGCGTAAGGATTGATGGGAGCAAGGGAACGGTGGAGATAGTCTGACAAAAAAAGGAGCTCCAATGAACCACAAAAATGAGCTAATACCCCTGCATGGTGGCTACCGCAAGTTGCGCAGTTTTCAGACAGCACAGTTAGTCTATGACGCTACGGTTATCTTTTGTAATCGGTTCGTGGAGAAAGGCTCACGAACCCGAGATCAGATGATCCAGGCTGCGCGAAGCGGTGTGCAAAACATCGCCGAAGGCAGTGTAGCATCTGAGGGTGGTTTTACGGAACGGCTGTATCGAGAACGGCAAAAAAGGAGACAAAGATCAGAATAATGTACATCCAATGGAACACAGATAAGGCTACAGATGAATTAGGAAATAAGGCAGCTAATCTTTGCCGATTAAAACAGATGGGGATAGCTGTGCCAGAAGGATTTACCCTTACTAAAAAGGCATTCTTAGACTTTGTTAGTGGTCATCAAATCAGGGAAAGGATTATGGAGTCATTATTAGGGCTTCCTTCTGATCTCCTGGCCATTAAAGAGAGGAGTCAAGACCTCTATTCCCTCTTTAATAGGTATGAGATCCCTGATAAAATAAGCAAGGAAATAACTCAGGCCTGTGAGGCTCTTAGAGGCTCTAAAGAAAAGGTCAGGTTTGCCATAAGGTCCTCAGCCGGTATTGAAGACTTAAGCTCAAGAAGCTTCGCCGGGATGTATAAAACATTCCTCAATGTAGAGACTACGGATGAGGTCTTGAGGTGTATCAAGGGGTGCTGGCAAAGTGCCTTTAGCTTTTCTGCCTTAAGCTACATAAAGAGAACAAACATAGATATCAAAAGAATAGAGGATACGGCAATGGCCGTGATTATTCAAAGGATGATAAAGGCTAAGTTCTCGGGGGTAATGATGACTATAGACCCAATAACTGGCGACCCATCCAAGATCCTGATTGAATATACCGCCAGGGGTAATGTTGTCTCTGGAGAGATTACCCCAAATCGCCTCCTGGTGGATAAGATTACCCACCAGATAGATAAAACCATTAATTCACCTGAGGCTATACTGGCTGAGGAGCATATCTTTTCTCTCCAGAATCTGGCAAAGAGGATTGAGGCGCACTTTGGTGGCTATCAGGACATTGAATGGGCGATTGATGAAGGGGTCATCATTTTACAGGCAAGGCCGGAAACGGTGTGGAGTAAGAGATGAATAAAGTCTACGATGTAATCTATGAGAAGGCTAAGGGATACTGTAGGGATAACTGTGATTTGCTCCATCTAAAGAATGCCCTGGACATGGCTAAAGGCTTAGTCACAAAAGAGGGTGGGGATGAGACCATCATTCTCCCAGGCATTATCCTCCATGATGTAGGTTGGCATACCTTTTCCTTTGAAGAGGAAAAAAGGATCAGGATACCTCTCATCACGGCGAACCTGCGGACCAGGGGCTATTCCCTTCAAAATGGAGTCTTGATTCATAGGCATGAGGTAGAGGGTGGGGCGATCGCAGAAAAAATCCTTACAGAGCTGGATTATCCTGAAGATAAAAGGATAAAGATTATTGAGATTATCCTCGGACACGATACCCGAACCCAAGCTATTTCAAAAGAGGATATGTTGGTGAAAGACGCCGATAAGCTTTCACGATATACCAAAGAGGGCTTTTCTTCCCTGTGTGAGAAATTTAATCTTAATGAAGATGACTTCTTCAATTATATAAGGTTTAAGATAGAGAAATGGTTCTTCACCTCCTCAGCTAAGGATATGGCCAGAGAGTGTCTATTAAAAAGACAGTTGAAGATCTCTGAGCTGGCTTGGGAAGGTGGGATGAGGAGTAGATTCTTTGAGCTTCTTATCCGATTAGAGTCTGAGGTAGGTAACATAGCCAAGGAGCAGGGGCAAAAAATCCTCATAGAGGTGTTAAGACAAACCGTCTATAACCTCAAAAAGGCCATAGAGAATTATCTCTCTCTTGTGCCAAATCCAACCCTTAAATGCCTCCAGGAGGATGAGGGATTTCGCTCCTTAGTTTCCCCAGGGGTAGGGAGGACAGGCTACATCGGGATTATCGACAGAAATACCGGCAGTATCATCTTCCATCCTGACCAAGAGGTGATAAATCTACCCCTGGCAGAACTTAAAGAGAGAAAGAGACCATCCCAATATCTTTATGGCTTCTGGGATGGATTTAACCGTACCTTAAGGGGGGAGGAATTCTATTCCACCTATCAGGGGATGAATGAGTACAACGAGATAACTGATAAGCTGTGGTATGTTGTCCCCGTGGATATAAGGGGATTTAAATGGGCATTAGTAGGGGCAGGTGTCTGTGATGATTTCTTTGAACCAGTAGACATTCTAAGTCGAGATGTTCTCCAACCTATTAGCCAGGTGGCAAATCAATTCCATCATCTCCTTGATCTGGTTGATCAACAGCGGCAGGGATTAGAAAGGCTTAATGAAAGGCTTAAGCAAGAGATAATTGAGCATCAGAAGACAGCAAGAAGGCTTATTGCCGCCGAGAGATTATCCGCCATAAGCCAGATTGCGGCTGAGGCTGCCCATGAGATAAAAAACCCTTTAAGTGTGGTTAAGACCGGGGTATATTATCTATCTTCGATCTGCAAGGAGGAAAAGATAAAAAAGACACTTTCACAGATGGACAAGGCCATAGAAAGGGCAGCCTCTTATCTGAATAACCTCCTCTCCTTTTCAAGACCACCCATACTCAAAACAACCCAGGTAGATATAAATGAGGTGATTACTGAGACATTAGGAGAGTTACCCGAAGAGGCAAAGGCAGGGGTAGAGATAGAGAAGGATTTAGCACCTGGTCTCCCTTCTATAAGCGCTGATTCTGGGCAACTTAAGGTGGTCTTCTTAAACTTTATCAAGAATGCTATCGAGTCTATGAAGGAAGAGAAAAGGCTGGGGATTAGCACAAAAGAGGCAGAGGAAGAAGGAGCCAGATTTGTCCAGATAAAATTCAAAGATAGTGGTGTGGGTATCCCGGCTGAAGATATAGAAAGGATATTTGACCCCTTTTATACCACCAAGTCCAAGGGCACAGGTCTGGGTTTGGCTATATGTAAGCGGATAATTGATAGCCATCAGGGAAGAATAGAGGTAAAGAGTAAACAGGGTGAAGGAACAACCTTTACCATTAAATTGTCAATATGATGGGGGGAAGAATGGCTAAGATCTTGATTGTTGATGATGAACCGGATTTGGGGGAGATATTGAAAGATACCCTTGAGATTAAAGGCTATGAGGTAGATGTTGTCTTAGATGGTTATCAAGCTATGGCTCAGATAAAGAAGACCCACTATGACCTGACCTTAATGGATGTTAGATTGCCTGGGTTAAATGGGGTAGAGACATTCCTTCGAATTAAGGAAATAGATCCCTTAGTCAAGGTGATTATGATGACGGGTTTTGCTATGGAGGATTTGATAGAGGAAGCATTAAAACAAGGGGCTTATGCCTGTCTTAATAAGCCATTTGACCTGGGAAAGACAATAAAATTGATCGAGAAGGCTATCTACGAGAACCACAAGGTTATCTTGATTGGTAACTACTCAGCCACCACATATTGATTTTGAAGCTTACAGAACACAATATATTGTGGTTCGTCTCCTTTTATAGGTTGCATAGAAAGCCGTTTTTTAGGAATTTTAGCTAACTTTTAAACACCTAAACACAATATGTTGTGGTTTCGCTAGGTAAGGCTACTATATAGAGGCTGAGTAGTTACCTTGATTGTTGACGATGAGGAGGGAATAAGAGAGAATCTCTTCAATATCCTCAAAGAAAGGGGTTATTTGGTCTGTTTGGCTAAGGATGGAGAGGAGGCATTGATGAAGATCAGAAATAGTTCATATCATTGTATCATCCTTGATATTAAACTTCCCAAGATAGATGGGATTACGGTTTTAAAGGAGGCAAAAAGGATAGACCCTAAGGTTATAGTCATTGTAATTACCGGGTATGACCTGCCCTATTTGCTCAAGGAGGCAAAGAACTTGTCTGCCTATGCCTGCCTTAGAAAACCCATTGATATTGCCCAACTGTTGAGTTTGATAGAGGAAGCGAGCGGATATGCTTATCAGTAAGGCAACCTTAACAGGACGACAATAAGAAAAGTAAATTTTCTCCTCTTTTTATCCTCCAAAATTTCTATTGGCTATTGCCTTTGTGGTTGCCAGGCGTCGTTATGGTTTACCAGTTTACCACCTCAACCCGATAAATCGGCCTGTTGCCTATTGGCTATTGCCTTTATCCGCCATCTTATGTTTCTAACTCTATTGTATTATTATGTCTATTTAGAAAACGCTATAGTAGTTACCCCTGATTTATTGAGAAGATTCTCCAAGTATTTCTATTGACATCCCTGTTAATTTGTGATATATTATTGAAGATATCTTCTCCATATTTCGGAGGACAGTAGTGAGAGTTGAGAGCTGAGACCTCTCCGTTCTCCACCCTCGGCTCTTAGAAATGAGGCAAAAAATGCCGACTGGTGATAGGCATAAATCACGAGTTACTCTCGGGATGTTTGGCGGCAAAGGTCAAATATATTCCATGCCGTTGAAGTTGCTTGTTCTGTCAGAGTTGACTCCCCGTGACATTCAGACTGGAATATCATCTGACAGGCTTCAGCGGGTTCGGATTAACAAGGATAATTTCAATGAGGTAATGGAACAATTCAACCTTCGAGTTGTTCTGGAGATACCGAACCGTCTGGCTGATGCCCCCCAAGACCTTCTTATAGAGTTGTCCCTTGAGAATATCAAGTCCTTTCGACCGGAAGCTATTGTGGAGCAGGTAACGGAGCTAAGGGATTTGTGGCGAATCAGGCAACTACTGGTTGACTTGCGGGAGCGAAAGGTTTCGCGGCGTGAGGTTCAGCAGTGTCTTAGTGATTGGAGGGGCAGTTCGGCGCTGCGGGAGCAAATTAAGATGGCTCTGTCAACCTCGCCGGCCGCGCCTCAACCAACTCGAGCGCCTTCTCAACCCTCGAAGGTTAAACCGCCCACATCTAAGGATGCCCTCGACACACTCTTCGATATGGTCGAGGTACCGGAGACATTAAGTAAGCCCGCCCCATCCCCACGGCCGGTGAGTTCCACTCTGGGTGAGGTGATCTCCCTCATTGCAGGTAGTCAGCCATCGGAGGAGCCAGTGAATGCCCAAGCAGTGGCGGCGGTAATTGCCGATCTCGACGCTACTCTGAGTGCGCCGGTTAATGAGATCCTTCATCATCCTGAGTTTCGTCGATTAGAATCTGCATGGCGAGGGCTGAAATTTCTGGTTGACCGGACCGACTTTCGGGAGGATATCCAAATCGAAGTCCTCAGCCTTTCCAAGGATTCCTTAAGCCGCACCTTTGATGAATACATCTTTCAACCGGAATACGAGAAAATAACTGACGCCTCTGTCTCGGTTATCATCGCCGACTACGAATTTGACAATTCACCGCCGGATATTGATCTGCTTAGAGAACTATCGGAAAAGGTTGAGAGGCTTCAGACCCCCTTTATCTCTTCCATTGGGCCATCCTTCTTTGTGTCCCCATCCGCCATCCCAGGCACCCACGAAGTGGGTGCGCCATCCGCCATATTTGAGGGTCCTGAGCACATCAAGTGGAAGGGATTTCGCCGGACTGAATCCTCCCGCTGGCTCGCCTTGGTCTTTAACCGATTTCTATTGCGTCTTCTTTATGGGGTGGAAGGAAATCGGGTAAAGGTTTACCAGGCCGGCTCGGCCTTCGATTTTCAAGAGGAGACTGAATACCTTTGGGGCAATCCGGTCTGGGCCTTAGCCAGTCTGCTGACAGCCAGCTTTGCCAGGACAGGCTGGTGCACCCAAATAATCGGTGTCCGTTATGGTGCGATTGAGAATCTGCCGGTCTGGGAATACCCACGGCGAAACAGCCACGAAAAGGTGAGTATGCCCCTCGAATTCCTTCTGCCCGAGCAAAAGCAATCAGATCTGGCCGAGAACGGGATCATCGCCCTTACTTGCCGGGTTAATTCTGATGCAGCCATTGTCTTTTCCGCCCCCACGGTTCATCTGCCTGAGCGTTACGCGGAGGCGGCTGAAAGCCTCAAGAGTGTCCGGCGGGCGGCCCTTTCATATCAATTGTTCGCGAGTCGGATTACTCACTATGTGGAACGGATTCAAGGTGAGATCATCCCGGGAAATACACCAGAAGGCATAAAGAGCGATTTGGCGAGGGCGCTAAGCGCCTTTATCGGCAAGCAAGGCGAAGTGGCGGCTGAGATGGTTGAAAGCGAAGAACAGCCTGGCTGCTATGAACTTGTCCTTTCTATTTTACCAGGACGGGAAATTATGCCGGAAGGGACTGAGCTGGAATTGAGGCTGCGAATCAGGTGAGGATTGATCCAAAATAGTGACTTAGATAATGGCTTATGCTTAACTGTTTGGCATCGTCCCAATTTGAAAGAAAGGGAGGATGAGGATACAAATGGCCAAAAGATCCAAAGTAGCAGAATATTATGTTATATATGAGCGGGATGAGGACGGATATTTCATTGCTTCTTGTCCCTCAATCAAAGGGTGTGTAGCGGCCGGCAAGACTCTGGATGAGGCCTATCAGAATATTAAAGAGGCGATAGAGAGTTGTCTGGAAGCCCTAGAGAAGATGGAAAGGAGTTTCCCTGAAGAGAAATTTCCTCACGAAAAGATTGCTCAAATGTCACTGGTAACAGTAGGTATATAATAGTATATCCAGGGGCTAAACTAACGGTATGTTCATACAGGGAGCTTGCCCAAAAATTAGAAAGAGCCGGCTATATCAAGATTAGAACCAGTAAACATCCAGTCTATTACAGCAAGCGATAGGGGATGACAGTGCCAGTTCCTATGCATTCCGGAGATTCGCCCAATGGCCTTTTGAGGAGAATTATCAAGGAAATGGGAATGAGTGTAAAAGAGTTCAATGAACTTTGATAAACGAGGTGATTTTAAATGCCATCCTATCCCAAGATCGTCTGGAACGAGGGGATGTTTCTTACCCCCCAGCATTTTCAGCGATGGGACCATTATCATGAGAATCTCCTTGATTTTCGGATGAGGTCTATTATGCCGCTGGGTTGGGGGTTAAGGGATCTGAAAATAAATCAAGAGGCTCTGGAGAATGGCAATTTTATCCTGGTATCCTGTCAGGGGATACTTCCAGGAGGCACATCCGTTGATATTCCGAATACGGATGAGTCGCCGGTAAGTCGACCAATTGAAAAACATTTTGGCCCGTCTCTGAGCGCCCTTGACGTGTATTTAGCCATCCCTGTAGAACGGCCAGGAAAGGCAAGCTGTTCCCTCGAAAGCAGGAAAGGCCCTCTGGAAACGCGATATTACAGGGAATTTGTGCGGGTAGTAGATGAAAACACCGGCGAGGCCGGGAATGAGCAGGAGATTCCGGTAGCTAAAAAGAATCTGAAGATTCTCTTTGGCGGAGAGTCCCTGGATGATCACGACTGCCTTAAGATTGCTGAATTAGGTCGATCTCCGAGCGGCGTTATTGTTCTGCGGGATGACTATATCCCGCCCTGTATAGCTATTTCTGCCTCACCGCCATTAATGAAGATGCTTGGCCGCCTGATGGAGGTGCTTACCACCAAAAGCAATGAACTGTCAGAGCAGTTCCGCCAAAGGGAGAGCGGCTTGTATGAATTTGGGGCAGCCGATATTTCCAATCTCTGGTTCCTGCATACCATTAATTCCTTTATCCCGGAAGTTTATCATTTTTATCGTATGTCGGGGGTCCATCCGGAAAAACTCTTCCGTCTTCTTTTGCGCTTTGCCGGAACCATAACGGCCTTTAATGCCCATATCCGGCCGATGGACTTGCCTGGCTATGACCATAAAAATCCGGCGTCTTGTTTTGGTTATCTTGACAAGGTAATTCGGGAATTCTTACAGATGCTGGCCCCCGTTACCATGTATAAATTGATCCCCTTGAGAAAAGTTAGCGAATCCGTCTACGAGGCAGGCATAGATGATTATCTATTTACCCCTTCCTACAGATTTTATTTGGCGGTCAAGGGGGAAGGGAGTCAGAGAGATTTGATTGAGGGAATCTTGCAAAGGGCGAAAATCGCTTCGGCCGGAGAAATTAATCTGCTCATTGGCAAGGCCCTGCGAGGTATTAATCTTATTCATTTGCCCTCCCCACCAGCGGCCATTCCCAAGAGATCAGGATATTCTTATTTTAGCCTGGACTTGCGGGGGGATTATTGGGCCAATATTCAGCAGTCGAAATCTTTGGCTATTTATATCCCTCCCGGGTTTACGAAGGTGGAATTGGAATTGATGGCGGTGGAAGAAATGGGTGGGAAATGAATCCGAAAATCGGGCCTGGTTGAGTATAGTGGTTATTAGTAAAAAATTCTCATGTTTTTGCTATAAAGAGCCGATATAACGATATAAATAGTAGGAGGATAAAATGGAAGAGGATAACAAAGAGCGCCGGGCAGAAGCCCTGGAAGTAGCGATAGGATATGTGGAAAGGCAGTTTGGGAAAGGGGCATTGATGCGGCTGGGTGAAAAAGCCAAAATAGGCGAGGTGCCGGCTATTTCCACCGGGGCCTTGACCCTTGACTTAGCTATTGGGGTGGGAGGCGTCCCCAGGGGAAGAGTGATTGAAGTTTTTGGTCCGGAATCTTCAGGAAAAACCACCCTCACCCTGGAAATAATTGCTCATGCCCAACGTCAAGGGGGGATAGCTGCCTTTATTGATGCCGAACATGCCATGGACCCCACTTACGCCCGAAAGGTAGGGGTAGACATTGATAATCTCCTGATTTCGCAGCCGGACAGCGGGGAGGAGGCCCTGGAAATCGCTGATACCCTGGTGCGTTCAGGGGCCATAGATGTGGTGGTCATTGATTCGGTAGCGGCCCTTGTGCCTAAGGTGGAATTAGATGGAAGTATGGAGGATATCCAGGTTGGCGCCCAGGCCAGACTGATGTCCAAGGCCTTAAGAAAGCTGACCGCTAATATTAGTAAGACTAAGACCTGCTGTATCTTTATTAATCAGATTCGGGAGAAGATCGGTGGAATGGGGTATGGGCCTTCTGAGACCACTACCGGCGGCCGGGCCTTAAAGTTTTACTCTTCTGTCAGATTGGACTTGCGGCGAATACAGACCCTGAAAGTTGGAGAAGAAGCCATTGGCGGTCGAATCAAGGTTAAGGTAGCCAAAAACAAGGTCGCCCCTCCCTTCAGGGAAGCCGAATTTGACATGCTCTATGAAGAGGGTATCTCTAGTGAGGGTTGTCTTATCGATCTGGCCCTGGGGTATAAATTAATCAAACAAAGCGGCGCCTGGTTTGCCTACGAGGGATTGCAGTTAGGCCAGGGTCGGGAAAAGGTGAGACAATATCTCAAGGAGAATCAAGCCCTGCGGGATGAGATCGAGCAAAAGATTAAAGAGAAGCTTGGTCTGGTTAAAACTGCTGAGGAGATAGAGAAGCCTTCTGGCTAAGTTGTCGGCGAGAATCATGGCAGAAATGATGAGCTATTATCCGATTTTTCTTAACCCCTTTCCAACACACTTTGGTCTTATCACCTGATCCAGTAAAAAATTGCGACCTGTATGGTTAGAAATTAGTATCTACGGGACGGTTCACCTTGCTGTGAAAGCTTGCGACTAATGGCCTATCCCAAAACCTCCGCGATAGAAACCTGGTTTCTTGAAGAAACTCGGCTTCTGGTCACACTGGAGAGGTTTTGGGATAGGCTC
>JBFMHI010000011.1 GCA_040753085.1 bacterium
TGAGCCAAAAACCTTTTTGAAAGCAAAGTCTGTTTTGACATCTAAAAATTGCATAAAAAGACTCCTTTTGTCTTAATATTTCGTCTTCAAACAATTAGAAGAGCTTTCTTTGTATTTAAGTATAACTTAAGGTGGACGGGTTTGTCAAGAAATAATATATGGCTCACTCTACCTGCCGTTCAACGTAAGTAGGCCACCAAGAAAGAAAGGAGAAGAAATAAATGTCTAAGGTTGACCCATCTATGTTTAAGGCTTACGACGTCAGGGGAATTTACCCTGACCAGTTAAATGAGGAGGTGGCTTATCGAATTGGCCGGGCTTATTCCGAATTTATTAAACCAAAGACGGTCATGGTTGGCCGGGATATCCGTCTTTCTTCAAAGTCTCTCTCTGAAGCCTTGAACCGGGGGCTTACCGAACAGGGCGTAAATGTAGTTGATGCTGGACAGATCGGCACAGACATGGTTTACTTTGGAGTAGCTCATTACCGTTACGATGGCGGAATAATGATTACTGCCTCACATAATCCAAAGGAATACAATGGGATGAAGTTTGTTCGAGAGCAGTCGATCCCCATCTCTGGTGACACAGGTATTATGGAGATTAGAGACATAGTCATTAGTGGAGAATTCACTCCGTCAGATAAAGTCGGCCAGGTTGAAGAACAGGATATCTATCAAGATTATACTGGCCATGTGCTCTCTTTTATCGACCCAAAAGTGATTAAACCTTACAAGGTAGTCCTGAATGGGGGCAATGGAGTGGCCGGAGATATAATCTCTCAAATTATTGAGCATCTACCGATCCAGTCAATCCCGATATATTTTGAGCCTGACGGGACATTTCCAAGAGGAGAACCCAATCCCTTGCTTCCGAAAAACCGAACCGAGACGATCGAAAAGGTAAAAGAGGAAAAAGCCGACCTGGGCGTGGCCTGGGATGGTGATGCGGATCGCTGTTTCTTTATTGATGAAAAAGGTAATTTTATCGAAGGGTATTTTATTACGGCCCTGCTGGCCGAGACCCTTCTAAAAAAGCATCCGGGGGAAAAGATTATTTTCGATCCCCGATTAACCTGGGCCAATATTGAGGTAGTTAAGGAAAACAGGGGCATACCCATTATTAACAAATCCGGCCATGCCTTCTTTAAAGAGAGAATGCGCCAGGAAAATGCCCTCTTTGCCGGTGAGATGAGCGCCCACTTTTATTTCCGTGAAAACTACTTTGCTGATAACGGGATAATCCCTTTCCTGCTGATCCTGGAATTAATGTCCACTTCGGGTAAGTCTCTCTCAGACTTATTGAAACCGCTCATGTCGAAATATTTTATTTCCGGCGAAATCAACCGAAGAGTTGAAGATGGCGCGGCCAAGCTAAAAGAGATTGAAGGACGTTACCAGGATGGGAAGGTAGAGCATATTGACGGCCTCTCGGTTGAATTCCCTGACTGGCGGTTTAATCTGCGGGTTTCTAATACCGAGCCCCTGATCCGCTTAAATGTGGAAGCCAGGAGTCGGAAAATTATGGAAGAGAAAAGAGATGAGTTGTTAGAGATGCTTTGATGGCCGGACAGTTTCGAGTTAGGCCTTACCATTGTTCGTAGTAACCTGGGGGTCTCGAAACTTGAAGCTCGAAATCCGATGATCAACCGGGTTATTTTAATAGTTCTGGATAGTGTTGGGGTGGGTGAGTTACCTGATGCCGGACTTTATGGAGATGAGGGTAGCAATACCTTAGTTAATCTGGCCAAAGCGGTAGGCGGGCTTTCTCTTCCTAATTTAACCAGGTTGGGGCTGGGGGATATTGCGCCTATTAAGGGCGTAGAGCCGGTGCTTGAACCAGAGGCGGCCTGGGGCAAGATGGCCGAAAGGTCGGTGGGAAAAGATACGACCACCGGTCATTGGGAGATAGCTGGACTTATCCGTAAGGAGCCCTTCCCTCTCTATCCTGAGGGGTTCCCGGAGGAGGTAATCAAACCCTTCAGCCAGGCTATTGGTCGAGGTATTCTGGGTAATAAGCCTGCTTCCGGGACCGAGATCATAAAGGAATTGGGGCCGGAGCACCTGAAGACAGGACTCCCCATAATCTACACCTCGGCTGATAGTGTCTTTCAGATAGCCGCTCACGTAAACCTTATCCCGATAGGGCAATTATATGAATTCTGTGAGATAGCCCGTCAAATCCTGGTAGGCCGGCACGGGGTGGGTCGAGTAATCGCCCGCCCTTTTGAAGGCCAGGCAGAAGAATTCAGGAGGATCAACGGCCTTAGAAAGGACTACTCCCTCCGGCCTCCTCATCCGACTATTTTAAATACCCTCAGTGAAAATGGCCTGGCGGTGATTGGGATTGGAAAGATAAGCGATATCTTCGCCGGTTCAGGAATCAGCAGATCTTTTCATACTAATAATAATCAAGAGGGGATAGATAAAATCATTGAGGTGGTCAAGAAATTCCGGCCAAGGGGGCTAATATTCACTAACCTCATCGACTTTGATATGGTCTACGGCCATCGAAATGACCCTGACGGCTATGCCAGGGCCTTAGAGGAATTTGATAGACACCTGACGGAAATCATAGAGGCCTTAGCTGAAGATGATGTCCTGATCCTAACGGCTGATCATGGCTGCGATCCAACCACAGAAAGCACCGATCATTCCAGGGAATATGTGCCTCTTTTAGTTTATGGTAAAAGGGTCAAACGGGGTTATAAGCTCGGCACCAGAAAGAGCTTGGCCGATATAGCCGCCACTATTTCTAACATCTTTAATTTGGGATTTGTCACTGAGGGGAAAGGTTTTGAGGAGGCCTTTGATAGAAAGGAGCGAAAGAATTGGTCGACCAAAAAACAGAACTGAGGATTGTGGCCATAGGCGGGGGAACAGGACTACCCGTTGTCCTGGAAGGTCTGAAGGATTATACTAATAATCTCACGGCCATTGTCACGGTAACAGACAGTGGAAGAAGCAGCGGCCTCATTAGAAAAGATCTGGGTATCCCTCCGCCCGGGGATATAAGAAATTGCCTGGTGGCCCTTTCAGAATCAGAGGAATTGATGCTAAGGCTCTTTAATTACCGGTTTGAAAGGAGTGATAATCTGAGAGGGCATAGCTTTGGCAATCTTTTTATTGCCGCGATGACTATGATCACGGGTTCCTTTGAAAAGGCCATAGAAGAGATCAGTAAGATATTGAAGATCAAAGGCAGGGTAATTCCGTCCAGCCTTGAGAATGTCCATATCTGTGCAGAACTTGTGGATGGAACGGTAATTAGAGAAGAGGATAATATTATCCAACGAGAAGGGAATGTCCTGGGAAGGCCTCCCATAAAAAAAGTCTATCTGGAACCAATCCAGACCCATGCCACTCCCAGGGCCATCGAAGAGATAAGGCAGGCAGACATTATCATCCTGGGGCCGGGTAGCCTTTATACCAGCGTTATATCCAATCTGCTGGTGAAAGGGATTCCGGAGGCGATAAGAGAAAGTAGCGCCAAAAAGGTTTACCTGTGCAATGTAATGACTCAGGTCTGTCAAACCCATAATTATAAGGCCAGCGATCATATAAAGGTAATTAACCAATACCTGGGCGAAGGCATCCTAGATTACATCATTGTGAATGGAAAGAGACCACCAGAGGCGGTTATCAGAAATTATGAAGATGAGTTTGCCTTTTTAGTAGAGATAGATAACGATAGGTTGAACCAATATGGAATAAAGATAATAAAAGCGGATTTAATAGAAGAAATGCCGGAGGCGAGGAGATTATGGAAAAAGCGAGATAGCCTTAGACATGACTCCCAAAAGGTGGGTAAGGTCTTGTTAGAGATCTTGGAGAGATGACAGAGCCCAGAACCCAGATGAATCTGTATAGGGAAGACTATCTCTTTCCATATCCAGAGAATAATCTGTGCCATCTGTGTTCCAAAGGAGAGCTGAGTAATTACAAATAAGATAAGTAATTTCTGTGAGGTAATTTAAATGACTGTTAAAATTGAAGAAAGGGTTGAGGGGATTGACAAGAGAATAGAAGCCCTTTTAAAGAGCCAGGAAGAATTTAGGAAGGGAGAGGAAAAATTCCATGAAGAATTTAGGGAGGCTCAAAGAAAGACCGATGAGCAAATCGATAGACTTACTGAAGATCAAAAAAAGACAGAGGACCAACTTAAAAAGACCAGTAAAGAAGTAGGTAAGGTATCAGATAGTATAGGAAGGTTTGCAGAAGGGTTAGTAGCTCCCTCTATCTCTAAGCTCTTCCTTCCACTGGGAATAAAGATAACCCAGGCCTTTCCAAGGGCTTGTGCCATAGAAAATGGAGAAACTAAAGCTGAGATTGATCTATTATGTTCAGGCTCAAGGAATGGAAAAAGAATTGCTTTTGTAGGTGAGATTAAAACAAGACTTTCTTCTGAATATGTGAGAGAATTCATAGATGTCCTCACACACTTCAGGGAATTCTTTCCAGAGTATAAAGAGGCAGAAATCATAGGATTTGTTGCAGGAATGACCGTCGAGGATAATGCAAAAAGATATGCAGAGAGGAAAGGGCTTTATGTCCTTGCTCCAGAAGAGGATATGATCCAAATACTAAACAAACAGGGTTTTAAGCCAAAGAATTGGTAAATATATAAGGGGGTGGTTGTTATTTTTGGTATTGGTTTTTCAGAGTTGCTTATTATCCTCATCATCGTTCTGATCATCTTTGGGGCAGGGAAATTACCCCAGATCGGACGGGCTCTGGGAGAAGGGATAAAGGGCTTTCAATCAGCGGTCAAAGGCGACGATGATAAGGAAAAAAAGGACGCCGGTTCCGAGAAAGAGGACAATGAATGACCGCCCTGATTTTAGCTGGGGGAAAGAGCCGCCGCGTCTCTTCTACTTACAAGGCCTTTATCCAATTGGGTAACAAGTCTGTCATCGAACGTCTGGTTAGCGGGCTGTGGGGTCAATTTGAAGAGATCATCATTGTGGCTGATGAGGTCGAACGATACGCTGACCTGGGGCTGGAAATCCTTATCGACCTAATGCCGGCCAAAGGGCCTTTGGTAGGGCTTTACACCGGTCTGGCAGCTATCCGGTCTCCTTACAGCTTTGTGGTGGCCTGCGATATGCCCTTTCTTAGCGCCGGCTTGATTGAACTTATGAAGAAAGTCATCAGACCGGAGGACGATGTTCTTATCCCACGGGTCCAAGAAAGATTACATCCTCTTCACGCTATATATTCCCGTAATTGTCTACCGGTCATTAAAGCTAAGATAGGGAGTGGTAACTTTTCTATGCATTCCATCTTACCAGAGTTGAAGGTAAGATACCTTGAAGAGGAAGAAATTCGGACTATATGCCGTCCAGAAATAGCCCTCTTTAATCTGAATACAGATCAGGATGTAGAAGAGGCCAGGAGATTAGTTTTGGAGGGAGATGTGCCCCTTACCATCCGTAATAGGAAAGGAGGCTGATCTGATATGTTTGGGATTGGCATGCCGGAATTGATCTTGATTGCGATAGTGGCCCTTATCATTTTTGGGCCTAAGAAGCTGCCTGAAGTAGGCCGGGCTCTGGGTAAAGGGCTTCGGGAGCTTAAAAACGCTGCGGCTGGGATAAAGGAAGAGATAACTAAGGTCGCCGAGGAGGAGACGAAAGAAAAGCCTAAGAAGGGGGAAAAATGAAGGAGCTGATTAAGCAGGCATTGGCTGAAAGCGCGGAGATTAAATCTGAATTGGCTAAAGAAGTGAATCTTATCATTAAGATTGCTGAGGCATTTATGGCCACTTACCAACAAGGTGGCAAGGTAATTCTCTTTGGTAATGGCGGCAGTGCGGCTGATGCCCAACATATTGCGGCTGAATTGGTGGGAAGATTTAAAAGGGAGCGCTCTGCCCTGCCGGCTATTGCCCTGACTACCAACACCTCTATCCTTACTGCCCTGGCTAATGATTATTCCTTTGACGATATCTTTGCCCGTCAGGTTGAGGCGCTGGTCAAAAAGGGTGATCTCTGTCTGGGAATAAGCACCAGTGGAAACTCGCCTAACGTCTTAGCCGGCATAAGAGAAGCCAAAAAGTTGGGTGCAAAAACCATTGGATTTACCGGTCAGAGTGGCGGAAAGCTGGCCGGCCTCACTGACCTCTGTTTAAAAGTGCCTTCTAACGATACACCACGTATTCAAGAAGCCCACATTACTATTGGTCATATCATCTGTGACCTGGTCGAGAGGGAGTTGTTTGACCGTAAACAGTAGACAGTAGGGATTGGTAGCTATGAAACCTGAGGCTGTATTTCTGGATCGAGATGGGGTAATTAATGAGGAGGTAGATTACTTAGGTAACCCGGAGGAACTTTTTTTGCTGCCTGGGGCGGCTTCGGCCATTCGGGAACTGAATCAAAAAGGCATAAAGGTAATTGTGGTTACTAACCAATCCGGTGTGGCTCGAGGTTACTTCAGCGAAGAAACAGTGGCGGATATTCACCAACGTCTTAAATACCTGCTGGCCAGAGAGGGGGCATATCTTGATGCTATTTACTACTGTCCTCACCATCCTGAAGCCCCGCTTGACCAATACAGAAAGGCTTGTGCCTGCCGCAAGCCAGGATCGGCTATGCTTGAAACCGCGGCGCATGATTTCGGTCTAGATCTAAGCCACTGTTATCTGGTGGGAGACAAAATGCTGGATATAGAGGCAGGTGCGGCAGTCAATTGCAGGACAATTCTTGTCTTAACCGGTTATGGAGAGGCTGAATTGAAGAAGGAGAAGACCCTTTATCCCGATGCGGTGGCCAAGGACCTTTCTCAGGCCGTAGAGATGATTTTATCGCTTCTTTCCTCCGCCGCGTTTTGATTCTAAATTTTTTTTCATATCCTGAATTTTTTCCTGGCTTTCTTTCATAAACCGGGCCAGTTTATCTTCAAAAGAGAAAGGCGCGGCTGAACGATGCTCTCTTCTATCTTCTTCCTCTTTGAATCCGGCTTTAGGGCTTAAGGGTTTGCTAATTTTTACTTCTTCATTTTTGGGCCGGGCGGCAGGTGTTTCCCGCTCTTTCAGAGAGAGATCAAGATTTCCCTTCTTAGCAATCCCGATGACCTTAGCGGTGACGGAATCATTTACTTTAAGATGGTCTTCCACCCGCTTGACGTAAGTATCAGCAATCTGAGATATATGAATAAGACCTCGCCTTTTGCCCTCCACTTCAACAAAGGCCCCAAATTCAGTGGTCTTAACTACCTTTCCCGTAACAATACTTCCTACTTCAATGGACAAGATCGGATTCCTCCTTAGAGCCTATCCTCAAACCTCGGCGGCACGTCGCGTACTTAGACACCAGGAGTCTGCCAGACGTCTGGTGTTTGGGGATAGACTCTTAATTACGGAGGCATTATAGCTTATTAGGTATAATTTGTCAATATAAATTTATCCGGCTGATTATTTTTCTTATTTTTTGCTTGACTTTTCAACCCCTTCATGCCATAATGAGTTCAAGTCCTGGGGAAGAGGGGCGGGTAGCTCAGTTGGCCAGAGCACTTGCTTTACACGCAAGGGGTCATAGGTTCAAGTCCTGTCCCGCCCACCAATTCCAATTATCAATTATTTGGTAAGGGTGAATTTTTGTAATTTTGTCTTAATTAAGCAGGTTTTGATACTAATTTTTAGATTTTTTTAAAAAACCCGAATTTTTTGTTGATTTAAGATAAAAGGGAGGCGGACGCATCCGCGAAATCATGCGGATGCAGAGACGGTTCGGGGCAGGTGACGCCTGCCGTTCCTCCAGCACCGCTGTAGAGGGCGATGTTTCAATCAGATGCAGAGACGGTTCGGGGCAGGTGACGCCTGCCGTTCCTCCAGCACCGCTGTAGAGGGCGATGTTTCAATCAGATGCAGAGACGGTTCGGGGCAGGTGATGCCTGCCGTTAGGTGCTGTATACATAGCGTTGGAGGATATGCATGAACCGTTGGTGCCATCTGTTCTGCTTAGTGATGGCGAGCCTCCTCGAGGGTTGCATTCCTTTTTCGTCGTTCCAGTCGGCTCGGATCGTGCCACCACATAAGACGCAGACAGTGGTAGCCGTGTCGCATCTTGGCTATTATGGGTCGGACGGAGAGGACGAAGAGGATGTAACTGAATGGACGTGTCTTGACGCTCGTATGCGGAGGGGGATAAAGTCGCGGCTTGACGGAGCCATCGGGTTTACTCTGATGTGGGAATCGGGCGGTTCTGGGGGAATAGCTGTCCTGGGGGGAGATCTGCGGTACGGTATTTGGCCTGACCGCATTACTGTGTCTCTGCCGGCTTCAGTTATAGTGGGTGTGCTTTTGACGCTGGAGGTCCAGCCGGGAGTGATAATGACAATGCCGATCCACGAAGGTTGGGATCTTAGTGCTGGAGCCAGGGGCCACGTGTTAGTCCTGGCAGGGGATGAGGTGTCCGTCTGGTCGTGTGGCGTCGGGGTAGGAATCCCGTTGAGGTCGAGTGGCTGGATTGTTCGTCCGGAGGTCGGCTTTTTGTTCCTCGAATCCGGGGACGAGTCGTACACCCAGGTGGGCATAGGTCTAGAGAGTCCTATGAGGTGAACGGTGGTGCTGAAACGTAGATATGCAGGAACGGCACCCAACCAGTGGCTGGAGCGGACTTGGCTACGGCAGCACGACTCTTGCGGGTGTCGCTGGCAACAGCTCCGTCGCCTCCGTCGCGCCGCTCAGCCACCGCGCTGTTAGACCGGAATGTGATGTGACGGTTAGAGAACCATGCTCGAAGGAGTTGGCCTAATGATCACCATATCATGGAAGTATTTGCTTGCGGGAGCCTTTATACCTTAGCGGTCACAGTGGCGAGTGCAACCTTCGCAGTCTCAAGACTGGCTACCGAGAGCTACGTGAACGCTTTGCAGCTGCAGGTCGCTCAGCTCGACAGGAGAGTGCAAGAGCTCCAATTCAGCTTTGATTCCCGCCGGCAGCCGTCCGGCGAAACAAGCAGGAATTCTGAGCCTGTGCCGCGGGCGGGCGGCAGCCGCGAACAGAGGCCATCGATAACCTTCAGGGAGCCGAGAAACGGGGCCCAAGTTCCCCAGTTCATTGACGTCGAGTATACAATAGGGACAGTACCAACTGGTTATCGTGCCATTCTCCTAGTGAGGGACCCGTTGGGCCAGTATTGGTCATGGGGTACATCGGCGTCAGGTCGTCACATCCGAGTTCAAATCGGTGTTG
Organism: bacterium; assembly: GCA_040753085.1. Taxonomy (NCBI): domain Bacteria; species bacterium. The sequence continues at coordinate 9,196 of JBFMHI010000011.1, forward strand.
CGGAAGACAGTGGGCGGCAATTTGAGATTGGAGTGTTGATTACGGACCGGGAGGTTCCTTTCGGTCAACCCCGGCAGACTGTGCCTGACGGAATTGCGTACGAGTCCATAAGTGTTATGCGAAGGTAGACACAGTGCTGATCCACAGTCTAACCAATAAATCCAGCGGATGGCTTACAGCCCCTACTGATTTAAGTCGTTAGAGGAAAAATGACTAAAAAGTAAAATGAGAGGTTAAATGGTATGGGTTATGTACGAACAAGAATTGAAATAGGTAATCCAAGAAATCCAAAACTGAAAAGAATAGAGAAAGAAGCTCTTGTAGATACAGGAGCATTGATGCTTTGTATTCCTGAACATATCTGTATTCAGATGGGCTTTGAAGAACTTGAGAAAAGAGAAGTTATAGCAGCTGATGGTAAAAAGCAATTGGTACCTTATGTTGGACCCGTTTTAGTGCATTTTGAAAATAGAAGCTGTTTTGTAGGGGCTTTAGTATTGGGTGATGATGTTTTGCTTGGCGCAGTTCCTATGGAAGATATGGACTTAATAGTATCGCCAGCTCATAAAAAAGTCGTTGTAAATCCCGACAGTCCTAATTTTCCTCAAGCTTTAGTTAAACAAAATATCTAACAAGCGATTGCGAAAGGAGTAAGCAAAACCTATGTAGGTCGCCGTTGATACAAATATTGTACCGTTTCCTGACGCATGATGATGAAGAACAATATCAAGAGACGTATGCCGTGTTTCAGTGCTCCCGAGTGTATATCTCGAATACGGTGTTTTTGGAAACAGTGAGATGCTTGAGCTGTAGGGGGAAACTTCCATGTACAGTTCTTAGGGAGGAATGGGGCTGAAAGGCCCTTGACCTACCCGATGATAGGAAGAAATGATAGGACAGAGGAGAAAATGACATGGGCATGTTTAGGAAAAAGGTAATAGTTTCTAACAGCAAGGATCCTAATCAGTTCTTTGAAGAAGAATTTTGGGTAGATACGGGAGCTCTTTATTCCTTTGTCCCTGAGGATTATCTGGAAAGGATAGGCGTAGAACCGTCAGCAAAACGGAATCTGATTCTTGCTGACGGACGGCAGGATATGAGACTACTTGGTTTTTGTGACTTTCAGATTGAAGATTTCGAAGGCAATATTCCTTGCCCCGTGATTTTCGCACCAAAGGGCTCTCTGTTCTTGCTTGGAGCGACAGCTTTGGAGAACTTTGGCGTCGAAGTGGATCCGATTCAGAAAAAGTTGAAGCCGATTCTGGCTATTATTGGGGGATTCTTGGCTTCACAATGACAATCGCTAACAACTGCGTGGAGCGGACGCGGTAAACCGCGCCGCTCACGTAGGCCGTTAGGTCATAGAACGATGAAAAGAAATCGTATTATCATTGTGTTTTGTACGCTCTTCGTTATCGCTTTCGCTGGATTCGCTATTGTGCGTTGGTATCATGTCAAAACCTACTTACAGACGCAAGAAAAAATAATCAAAAATGAACTTAACACAGTGCAGATTAAGCACTCACGCTCGAATGCAAGTGATGGTGTGAAACGATTTCTCGATACTGGAAAACTTATTGCTGTTCCATCTTATTTTGTCCAACCAAGCAAGATGTACGAGGCCAACATGTATTACATAAGGGTTTTCCCTAGAGTAACGACCCACAATGAAGATGGATGGGTTGGAAGAAATAAATCAGGAAACTGGTACGTAAAAATATTTTGACCTAATACATGTTAGATTGAAAAATAGACAATATTATGTTATAATTTTAAATGGAGGGAATGATGGAAAAAGTATTAGTTAACTCTAATAAATACAACGGTCAATATGTTGCAATCATAAGCGTTGATGATAACACTATAGTTGGCTCTGGCAATACTCCAGATGAGGCTTTATCTAAAGCACAGAAAAAAGGCATTCAAAAACCTTTTATCCTTTATGTTCCAGATAAAGATTTAGTTCATATCTATCATGTTGATTGAAAATTATCCTTTTACAATTACGAGAGTAGGAGATATCGCTAGACCATATCTTCCTATTACAATTATTAATCCTGAGAATCAAAAAGAAATCAATGTGTTTGCCTTAGTTGATACTGGAGCAGATGAATGCGCTCTGCCTGCCACATTTGCCCTACCTTTGGGACATAATTTACAATCAGGCTACCAGAAAAGAATAAGTACTGGTAATGGGATAACTACCGCTTATAGCCACACTGTCTGTATAAAAGCATTTAACTTCTTAACCGAAAATGTCTTGATTGATTTTATGCCAAATTTACATATTCCACTACTCGGTGTAAAAAGTTTCCTAAGTAATTTTATTTTGAAGATTGATTACCATGAAAAAATATTCTCAATAATATAAAAATCAATCTAACAATTCACTTCACCTGACCGCCATTCTGGCGGCAGGTGAGTTCTATCGTTAGACAATAATACCGAAAATAGAGGAAGAACATTTTACCAAGATAATTGTTGACAGTGTAAAAAATTACCAGAAGAATTTTTCTTATAGTAATGGTTTATCAGCAGAAAAGACAATAACACTCCTTGCCTTTTTAGATACAATGGGCTATTCAAGAAGATGTTCAAAGAGTATGGTTAAATACGGGGTGGTGGTGTAGCTAGGTTTAACATATCGGCCTGTCACGCCGAAGATCGCGGGTTCAAATCCCGTCCACCCCGCCAGTGGTTAGTTGGAAAGCCACCAACTCGTCAGGCATTCTTCCCACCTGTTATTTGCCTTACCTAATATCATCTAAGTCCAAGATCGGTTAATAACTGCTATATACTCAGACAGATAGGCTGACGGCTGAAGTTCAATAGCCTTCAGTTTTCAGTCTATCTGCCGGGCCGGATGATATGGCTTACTTCATAATCAACTCAGCGAAATCCTCAAATTCTTCCAATGACTTTACTTCTATCCCCTTCCTGTGAAGAACCTTTAAGATGGAAGCATCTCTTATTTTATTTAATCTCTCCACAATTGATTGGGGAACAGCCTCAAAACGCCGATCAAGAATATCAAGGATTCCCTGCTGCAATCCCTGCTGCAATCCCTGCTGCAATCCCTGCTGCAATCCTTGCTGCAATCCCTGCTGCATTCCTTCTTCTCTTAACACCTCAGCTATGGTAGGCATGATCTCACCTCCTTTATCCAGTAAGGCTTCATCTACCGCCGCCTTGACGTCTTCATAGGTAACATTAGAGGCAGCATTGAGTATGTATTTCAAAATGGTTTCCAAGTATTCCAGAGCCGTTCGCTTTTCCAAAAGATTTCTTAAAAGACTAAGTATTCCAGGAAGATGGTCTGTTAAATCCTCTCTAAATATGTATTTTAAAATAAGCAGCGTCATCCGTAAGATGACCTCCCCCTTGATATCCTCATCATTGTACCCGGACGCATCCCAAAGCAGATACTGAAAATCAGGGATAAACTGAACCAGATCATCAGAATAGGCAAAAAGGTCTCTGAAATTTAAGCCGGCCTGCCAATCTCCCTCGCCGTGATATAGTACCAAGGGAATGATTACCGGAAACCCCCTTTCATCTTCCTTCTTCTTAAGCCACATTTCCCATATCTTTACCATATACCTGAGAATATGAAAGGCGGTTAAAATTTCAGCATAGCTCTTGTGCTCAAAAAGGATATACACATACCCCCCTGAACCGTCCTTGAGATCTACCTCGAAAAGCAGATCAGAGAAATATTCCTTCAGGTGTTTGTCTATAAATGAATCCTTGGTGTATTCCAGGGAATCCAAATCAAGCAGACTAACCACCTTATTAGGCAGATAATTCAGGAGAAATTCCCTGGCTGTATTCTTTCGCGTAAAAACCTCTTTGAAGAATTTGTCGTGAGGATTAATGATCTGTTCCATAAATAACCTGACTTCCTTACTGAAAACTGGAGCGTAAGAGAGGAAGAATTTACTGTGGCCTTCCCGTTCTAACCGAAGCAGATATCTTACCCATTGAAATATAGCATAGATGTTACTCTTTGTCAAATAGAATCTTAGAGCCTATCCCAAGACCCTGGACACCAGGAGTTTAGTATCTTGACAGTTAAAGGTTCTCACGGGTTTTCAAGCCTAACCCATTTAGAATGGGGCATTTACCTCTAAAGGCGGCTCGGCTTACAAACACCAACAATACCAATGGGCTTACGGAGAACTTTTAACTGTCGAGAAAAATAAACAGTGTTGATAAAAGTAGACATGTATATAAACTATCAGTGAGACAAACAGTTACCACTATTTTCCCCTCAAAAAATCAGATAAATGTTGTTTTTTTTTGAACACTATTGGGGAAGGGAAAAATGGGGAAGACAAGGGATAATTTAAAAATTTATCATCCGTAAATCTTTGTAAATCAAGATATTGCAGTAGAGAGATTAAATTTTTGCCGGATTTTTAATGAGTTGGCATAAAATTTGCTTATTTATTAACAACTATAAATAGGATACCTCACCACGGAGAAAAATCGAAAATCATTCTTTGTGTCTCTGGGGTGAACGATTACAATGTGGATTAGTATCTTTATAACCCAAGAAGGTATCTCACTATTACCGGCACCTAAACTAATACCAACTCCATCTACCATCCTACCAGCGATCCCTAAAACTAAAACACCAGCCATCTCGGAAACAGATGTATCCAAGCCACTTCTAATCTCAAGTGATGCCGTGTCAATGTATTCTTCTATGCCTTACTGAACCAGATACGGAATTGTTTAATGTGAGGGAAAACTTCACGCACGGTTCTGTGAGGGGCATTAACAACCAAAAGGAGGTTGAAAAGATGTTTACTCGACAGATTAAGAAGCTAATTAGTGGAATGATCTTGATGTCGATTGTCATTTCACCCGTTTGGGCAGAGGAGAATAAGCTATGTAGATTAAAGGTAGACACCTCCTTAAGGCCAATCACTATTGCTGGAATACAGGAATCAGAACTTATCTTCAGACCAGACCCCAATACTGTCCTTTATTCTGCCTCCTTCAGCTCTGAACAATCCTTTGGTCTTGAGGAATCGAAAAAGGAGAAGACAAAGAAGAAGGGAAGGATAATCGGGACTATTGTGGGAGCAGGGATCGGAGGGGGAATAGGAGGGTGCCTTTTTATTGTAGTCTGTATTGGCGTTGGTGGGGAAGAATGTAACCCATCTCCTCTAATTATAATAGTCCCGACGGTTATTGGAGGATTTATCGGTTATAAGATAGGGGAGTATTTTGATAAAAAAGAAGGCTCTCGGTAAGTGCTCAGCCTATCCCTTTTGTTCCCAAGTTCCAGACAGAGAATTGTAGGCTAATATATCAGTAAGAACACAAGGGCAATTTAGTGATCCTATATCTGTCATTTGTCGCATAGATAAACCTTATTAGAATCAAAAAGGCTGTCAGGTAGGAAAGATTGGTCGTCTTGATACCTGACAGCCCGGGTGACATTACAAGAGGGGTGTGCCCTCTTTGTATGCCGTTTTTATTTTAACCCCATTAGCAGAAAAAGTCAAGGGAAACTTTTTGAATACTTGCTATTTCTTGCCTTACAAAACCCGGGATGTAGGTAATGACAGGGGTTAAAACCCAAGCGCCATCCTGTCACCGCCTTGCGGTGCGGTAGGGTGGTTAAGGAGGTGAAGATAAAAACGAACCAGTCATCAGACCAGGTGTTACCCTGATCTGAACCATGTCAAAAAATAAGAAGGAGGCACAAGATGAAGATTACGAAAATATGGCTTCTGGTATGGCTTTTGCCCGGTATGTTTTTCTGGGTTCCCAATGGGTATTGTCGTTTGGCTTTTGAGAAAGAATTGGCTCAAAAGTTCTGTCCTTCCCTGCAACTTCATTCAGGGGACCGAGGGGTTTGTCCAAAGTCGGTCGAGATTATGAGTAATGGCCGAGCCGATGGTATATAACCACTTATCTGGACGAGAATGACCTTTGGTGTCGACTCTATGACGTAGTACCAAAGATGCGTGGAGAGTATGATATCAATGACAAGGGTTGGGATCCACACGGATGGGAAAAATGGCCAATATCAATATACTATGGCGGTCCATATAACGAGCAACCAGTTAAAATAGCAGGAAAGACACCGGCTGGACGGGATACCGTTTGGTGGGTCTTTTTCCATTACGACTTTGGAGGCCCTGATAGGAACTCTCCTTCTACCTGGTATAAAGATTACCATGACTCCTCAGGCCTTTACAATGACACTATCTATGCCCATGTATTCCCCTCAGGGGATAAAGCAGTGATCCAATACTGGCTCTTTTACCCATTTAATGACTGGGTGAATAACCATGAGGGAGACTGGGAGCACATAAATGTCGGTGTTACATCACAGGATCCAGCCACAGCTAAGATCGAGTATGTTGACTATTACTTCCATCACTCTGTGAAGAGATGCACCCAGCCTGGTGTGGATTTCTTCGTTGATGATGAGACCCATCCGGTGATTTTTGTTGGAGGATATGGAATGTGGACTGACTGGGGGGCGACAGGAAAGGGTCACGGATCTCATGGGTGCTATCCTGTGAAGGGAGGTTGGGAGCGTGTCGAGCGTAGAGAGAAGATTGAAGATTTTCACGAATATATCGATGGATCAGGGGAATTTTTAAGCTATCAGACATTTGACCTAAAGGTAATCCCTAACAAAGATGAGATAATCTATGGAGAAGACCCCGATCTATATTGGATGAGGTCAAACGTACCATGGGGCCATAGGAATGTTAATTCTCCTGGTGAGGAGGCGGAGCCATATATTAAAGAGGAGGTTGGTAACAGTCCTCCAAGAACGCCAACCTTCCATCCTGGCTGGAATGATGAAGGCACATCTGGTGAACATAAAGAGTATTCGTAACTACTCAGCCTCTATATAGTAGCCTTACCTAGCGAAACCACAACATATTGTGTTTAGGTGTTTAAAAGTTAGCTAAAATTCCTAAAAAACGGCTTTCTATGCAACCTATAAAAGGAGACGAACCACAATATATTGTGTTCTGTAAGCTTCAAAATCAATATGTGGTGGCTGAGTAGTTACGAGTATTCTAAGAATGCACCTTATTATCCAGTGACCAACTCCGGCTATACCATCCCGAAGGTCGGGCTGATCAAAGGGAGGGTAACTGACAGGGAGGGAATACCTATACCTTGGGCAACAATAAGGGTATTAGGAAAAGAGAATCGCTCAGCCACAACAGATGGTAATGGGGATTACAAGATTGCCCTTCCTGTTGGAAGCTATAAAATTCAGGCAGAAAAAAGCGAGTATATTGGAAGTAATGTACTTTCCATAACATTGAATTCAGGAGATACCCTTCAGGCTGACTTTGTTCTGAGAACAAAAGATCTCACTCCACCGACCAGGCCGGTGGTAACCGATGACGGGGATGTGACCTCGGATAAGACCAAACTGCACGCTAAGTGGTCTGCCTCTGACCCTGAGTCAGGTATTGTCGAATATCAGTATGCCATCGGGACGACCTCTGGAGGGACAAATGTGGTAGGCTGGACTTCGGTCGGCCTCGCCACCGAGGTAACTAAGAATGGATTGAATCTCACCTGGGGACAGACCTACTATTTTGCGGTCAAGGCCAAGAACGGGGTGGGGTTGTGGAGCAAAGTCGGGATAAGTAATGGGATTAGGGTGGACGACTCCACTCCACCGACCAAGCCGGTAGTAACCGATGACGGATATACGACCTCGGATAAGACCAAACTGCACGCTAAGTGGTCTGCCTCTGACCCGGAATCGGGCATTACCGAATATCAATATCAACTTGTCATCGAGATAACTCCCGTAAGTAGATATTATCTGGTGGGCTGGACTTCGGTCGGCCTCGCCACCGAGGTAACTAAGAGCGGATTGAATCTCACCTGGGGCGAGACCTGCTATTTTGCGGTCAAGGCTAAGAACGGCGCTGGGTTGTGGAGTAAAGTCGGCGAAAGTAATGGAATAACGGTAAAGGACGCTGCCCCGCCGGTGGTCAACATCACCTCGCCGGCCAATGGTGCTACGGTGAAAGGGACAGTTACTGTTACGGCTAATGCCTCGGATAACGTGGGAGTGACCCAGGTAGAATTCTATATTGACAATTCCCTAAAGGCCAATACCTCGAATCCTTATGCCTACGACTGGGATACCACCTCTTCAGCTAATGGGGATCACATCATTAAGGTCATCGCCTACGACCAGGCCAGAAACAAGGCCGAGAAGACCTGTCAGCTAAAGGTGGACAACGTGGCCAGGGCCGGATGCTCCATTGTAGACAAGAGAGGCGTAGTCACCTTTGAAAATGAGAAGGTGAAATACACCTGGAGCAGAGGTAATATAGGTGGTTATTTCAGCCATATTACCTCGGCGGTGGTCAAGTCAACGGGTCGGGAGCAGCTCTATACCACATACAAATGGGGGGCGATGCTTTATGCTTTCAGTGGGTATAAAATGAACAAGTATCAGTGGGATTACATTATTACAGAGAATACAGCCGAGAGGGTTACTCTGTATACCGCGTGCAATTTTGGGCCTTTCACGGCCAGCCGGGAGTATATTCTGGAAAAAGGGAAGCAATACGTGACCATCAAGAATACTATTAAGGCCAATCAGAAGATAAAAGCAATGTATGCCCAGGTAGCTAACTGGTGGGCGCCGGGAGGGGCCGAGAATCCTATTGCTCCTAAAACGGCCTGGTATCTGGGCGGCTACGGGGCCTCACCCAATTTCAATAAGTGGTATCTGCTAAATACCAAAGAGAGTCAGGAGGCCTGGACAGCCAATTATGATACCGACAAGAAAGAAGGCGGCGGGCACATCTGGGAGCCTGACAAAGTAAGACAGATTTATGAAAATGAGGAAGGCCGTTTCCCTTACCTGGAAATCTTAATCCCGGCTCTAACGGCCGGCAAAAGCCACACCTGGCAGGAACATTTGGTTCTGATAGATAATGGAGATTGGCAGCAGGTGAAACAGATCCGGGATGAACTTTATCCTCCAGTAAAAGTAGCCGCAGCGGCCAGCAAACCTGAGACAGCCGATGAAGAGAAATCGCCGGAAAAGACCGGTCTGGCTCAGAACTACCCTAACCCGATGAATCCGGAGACCTGGATTCCCTTCAGCTTAGCTGAGAAGGATTATGTCACCATCCGAATCTATAATCTGAGTGGTCAACTGATCCGCACCCTTGATCTGGGCGAGCGTGAACCAGGCCGTTATTTCTCAAGGAATGAAGCCGCTTACTGGGACGGCAAAGATGAAGCCGGCCATGAAGTCGCCAGTGGCACTTATCTTTACCAGCTTCAAGCTAAGGCAGCTACTTCAACCAGGAAGATGATAATTCTGAAATAGTTGCATCTACTCCGGCTTTTTCAATTATAGTGAACGACATAAATAAGTTGAGATGTTTACCGTAGGGCAACCCTTTAGGGTCGCTTGTAGTAAAGCTAAGGTCTTGCCTTACCTCTACTTAATTTTAGCGTTCACTATATTACAGTTCAGCGGGCGCTTCGCGCCCGCTGAACGGGGCGGCACTTATCAGCGCGGTTCGGGGTGCTTCGTGCCGCCGAACCGCGCTTGCACCCGACACTTCGGCGGTTGCGCTTCGCGCTCCCGCCTCGTGCGGGCGAAGCGCTGCCCCGTTCGGTGTAAGTTTCCCCTGGGTTTGAGGAACCGGCGAAGCCAGGTTTTTCTAAAAAAACCTGGCTTCTGAAACCAGGGGGGAACTTCTGCCGAGCTGGACTATTCCTGGTTAGTGGCTATCCCAAAACCTCAGACACCAGGAGTCTCCCCGACTCCTGGTGTCTAAGCCTCTAAAGCGCCGCAAGAACAGTAGGGGCTAATAATTACAACAACCCGATAAATAGCTAAAGTTACCATAATGTCGTGGGCTATTCCATTATTTTCTTCGTGACTTAGTGGCTTTGTGGCTAAATAGTTACTTTTTCGGTAACTATTTAGGTCTTTTGACAGGATTTACAAGATGGACAGGATGTTAAATAAGTAGGTTATCCGGTTAATCAAAAAAATTATCTTAACGCAGCCTCTGGCCGCAACCAAACGAGAATAAGTTTTGAGTTTCGAGTTTTGGGTTCCTCCCAACTCGAAACTGAAGTAACTATAAGGATGTTGGTTTGATTATTAATTTTGGAGAAAAGAAGGTCAAAGTAAAGCGAAAGGTGAGGGAACTGCCGGAATATTCATCGTCCTTATAATCAGGATGAACAGGATAAATTTAATCCTGTCAATCCTGTTCATCCGGTCAAAAATAGAACTGAATAGATACCCTCTTTTTTTCTTCCCCCCTCGGTCATAGCTTCAATAAGGACGTTCACATCTGCGGAGTGATCAATGTATCGGTGAGATAAAATAATGGCCTCCAGGCTGGCCGGGTTGGGCCTTACTCATTTTCCTGCTTCCTCCCTCCATTGAAGAAGCGAAGGTAATACCAGAAGGGCTGAGACCAAAGTGGAGCCCATGCCCAGGAGGGCCAGGGAGCCCATAGAGTTAAGGCCGCGGTATTTAGCCAATAAAAGGGCGGCAAAGCCCACCATAGTTGTCAGGACGGCCGCCATAATCGCCCGCCCGGTTCGCATGATGGTTAAGACAATAGAACCCCGGCCTTCCTCTTGATACCGGTGATAGATGTGAACACCGGAATCCACCCCAATCCCCAGGATCAGAGGCAAGACAATAAGGTTCATAAAGTTTAGCTGGAGGCCCAAAAGGCTCATCAGGCCAAGCATAAAGACCACCCCCGTTAAGAGGGGGCTTAAGGTAAGCAAGGCCGCCGCCAGGTTTTTAAAGTCAAGCCAAAGGATAAGGAACACCACCAGCATGGTCAAGGTAAAGGCAATAGCCCCGTCCCGTTTAATAATATCCATCATATCAGAGAAAATGACGGCCTTCCCGGTTGAGGTGGCTTCCCGGTTACCTTCAAGCCGGATTGACCTGACGGCCGCCGCAAAGTGCTGGGCATTTAACTTATTCCAAAGATTGGTCTTGGGATAAATATAAGATATATAACCTTTGCTTTCAGGGTCCAGTCCTAAATACTCACGGCTAATGACCACCGGCAGCTCCCTTGGCCCTATCTGAGTCACCTTGACCTTTTCTCTAAGGTCATTGACAAATTCCAAATCCTCATCATCCATTAAATCCAGGCGATCGTCTTTCAGAGTCTGCTCGATATCCTTAATTAGCTCAAGGCGTTCTTCCTGGTTAGGTGGAAGGAAGGCGGCTAAAGAGCTGAAGTGATCGATCAGGTTGACCTTATTCTCTTTCAATTTAGCCATCTTTTTGTCAAGGAGTCTGATTTCCTCTAAGGTCTCCGAGTAGGCCGCCGATGGATGAAGGGAGATATTAAACCGATCCATGATCTTATCGGCCAGCAGGATAGAGGGGGCGCCTTCCACTTCCAGGTTCCTGGAGTTATAATCAAAACTGATCCGAGTAGCCAGATAGCCAAGCCCAATGAGGGTAAGTATCCCCAGGATCAGGACCCAAGGATAGAGTTTAAATCGGGGAGAAAAAGACCGGGGGGTAAATATCCGTCTGGCTAAATGGACGCTTTTATCTTTAAGTCCGAGCTTGCTTTTTACCTTTTCAGTTACGATAATCAAGGCAGGCAGGAAAAAATACATGGAGATAAAGGCAAAGATGATGCCCATGCCCGCTATGACCCCAAATTGAGAAAACCCCTTAAAATCGGTTATAGTCAGGGCAAAAAAGGCACAAGAGGTGGTAATGGCCGAAGTCAAAGAGGCTTCCCCTGTTTCAGCCAGGCCAATCCGGATGGACTCGGGCAGATCGTGGCCAAAGGCCCTTTCCTCCAGAAAGCGTGAGACAAAATGAATCCCGAAATCAATCCCCAGCCCCATCAGGATGGCCATCAAAAAGGCGGTAATTAGATTTAATTCGCCTACGGCCAGATAGGCCGCGCCGAAGGTGAAACTCAAGCTGACGAGTAAAGACAGGCCCAACAAGAGAGTAAGCATTAAATTACGAAGGAGAAAGAGGAGGCAGAGGATGATTCCGGTAAGGGCCACCACCGAGGTAAGATTGAGATCGTCAATGATGACTAACTTCCCCTCCAGAGATATCATATAATCACCAGAAAGTCCTACCTTGACGCCGGTACCGAATCGAGCCGGATTGACTTCGCTGATAACCTTTCTTACCTGTTCCGCTAATTTTTTGGTCGAAGCGTGATCAGTTACCGGAACAATGGGCTTGGTAAGCAAGGCAATCATCCGGTGGTCTTTACTCTCAAAATAGCCATCTGAAGCGCTTTGAAGGTCCAGCTTGGTTTCATATTTTTCTATTAGATCATCAAAGTTTATTTCATCGCTTTCCCCGCTTAAAGGTATATAAAAAGGGTTAGCCTCCCTGGCCTTGAGCTCTATCTTCCTGGTCAGTCTCCGGTTTATCTCCCGAAGGTCTTCTTCCTCCACATAGAGAAGGGCATGGCGCTCAAAAAATTCTGTTACTTCCGGGCCGTATCGATAGGTAACGTAGCCTATGCCGGGCAGGGTTTCCAGTCTTGAGGCAATTTCGTCGGCCAGACCTCTGACCTTAGTGGTGTCATCTGCTTCAATCACCACGATAAGATAACCCATCCCCCCGGCCATTTTAGTTATGCGTTTAGCGTCCTGCACACTTCTGAGGTTAGCCGGAAGGAGATCAATGTAGTCTGTTTTAAGATGCAGGTGTTTAATGAGGTAGATATTGATCCCGGTTAATATAATGATCAGGAAGAGGATATAGAGGTAGTATCGACAAATAACCCCGGCCAAAATGGAAAGAACTTTACTTCTCATCCGAATCCTTTTTTCTTTATCCTGTCAGCCTTCAGTCTTCAGCCTTCAGCCTGTTTGCCTGAGTAGTTACGTGTATCTTATGCAGGTCCTTTATTACTCGGATGAGATCGTCAAAGGTTTTATTCTTTAAAAATTCTTCATACTGCTTTCGATAGTCATCGATTAGACTTTCATTGTCGATAAGGACATCATAAGCCTTCCAACCGTTGCTATACAGGGTGAGTCGATAGTCAATATGGATCTCCCGCTGGTTCTTGTAAATGATGGTGGTGGGAACAGTGGCTCCCTCATCTGTCACCACGGCCTTGCCGTAGTTGATTTCAATATCCTTGAAATACCTTTGGGCTCCGCTGATAGAGAAGGCAGTCAGAACCGGCGTGTAATAGTTTAAATATTCTTTCCTTTGCTTGGCTGAGGCTTTTTCCCAATATTTTCCCAGGGAGAGACGGCATTGTTTCTCAGGGTCCATAAAGGTCCGAAAACGATCGTGATCTTTAAGGCGAATAGTCGCGATCAGCTTCTTGATGGTTGTTCCGGGATCATCTACCAATGGCGCACCCACTTCCTGGGTACCCGGGATGGCAGATGGCGGAGAGGTATCCGGTGCCACTGAAACAAAGGTAGTGTCTGCGCCTGTGGTATCAGCTATTGGAGAAGACGGAATGGTATCAGATGTAATGGCTTGAGAAGAGGTGTCAGGTGTGAGGGCATTTACCGCTCTGGTATCGGTGGCCGTGGTGTCAGCTACGACGGTGACTGAAGTGGTACAGTACCAGATGGCGGATGGCGCACCCACTTCCTGGGTACCCGGGAGGATGGCGGATTGAGTATCGGCTATCTTGACACAGGTTACTCCGGCGGGAAGATTTATTACCTCTTCTGAAGATAGTGATTTCACTTCCCAGGAATCCGAGGGCACACCCACTTCGTGGGTAGCCGGGATAGCGGGATTGAAAATCCGAAATCCCGGGTACCCACGAAGTGGGTGCGAAATCTGAAATGGAGAAGCACTCCATCCCCTTTCAACAGCTAAAAGCGAACCAAGTATAAGACCAACGGCGCCTAAGGTCTTCCATTTTTTGCTCATCATTAATCCTCCTGTCTCTAAATTTCTTTCAGAAACTCTCTGATTTCCTTCTTCATAAATTACCTCTCCCTCTTTTTCACCGTATTGTCAAAAATTTTCGACCTGTATGGTTAGAAATTACAAGCAATTCTCCTCAAACCTGAAAGGTTTGAATTTTACATAACCACAGGTGAAACCTGCGGAAACGAAACATCTACCACATCTCAACCCTGAAAGGGTTGAATTCTATGCAATGGATAATATTCGACCCTTGCAGGGTCGAGCGTTGCGGATGTATTTATCTTCCGTAGGCTATTTAAAATTTGACGCTTTCAGCGTCAATAGTCTACAACCTTAACCATACAGGTCGAAAAATTTTCGTAAGTGTTCAGCTATTGTCTTCATTTTTTGTCCTCCTGTTCCTGATTTTAACATTTCCCCTCTTTGTTTACCCGTAATGAGTAGATAATGTTCTCAGCATATACGACGTTGCGACCGAAAGGAGCAATGTCCCACAGGGCAAGGGCGTTAGCCCGTTTTGACATTACCCTCTTTACCGCTTTACCGCCTAGACGGCTGGGCTATTTTTACTGGTGTTGGGATTGGCGTTTATTTTCCATCAACTGCCACGAATGGTGCATACGTTGAAAGACAGTCAACCAGGTAAGAATAAATAGGACCGAGAGGATTATAGGGAAGTAACGTGGTCCGGCTATCCCCCCCAGGATAAGAAGAATAATCCTCTCAGACCGTTCCATCAATCCGACTTTGCACTCATGGTCAAGCCCTTCGGATCTGGCCTTGGTATAGCTGACCATAAGGGAACCGGCCAGGGTAAGGAACAGAAGCAGGATATGAACGGCTTCTCCTGCCCAGAGATAATAAAGGCATATTCCCAAAAAGACCATTATTTCCGAAAGTCTATCCAGACATGAGTCTAAGAAGGCCCCAAAGACTGAGCCTCGTCCACTGGATCGAGCCACCGCCCCATCAAAAAGATCGCACAAACCGGAAAGAGTGACAAAGAGGGCGGCTACCTTGAAGTAACCCAAGGCAAAGGCAGCCGCCGACAGGAAGCTCATCCCTAACCCAATAAAGGTAATAATATTGGGTGAAACCCCTTTTTGAGACAGGAAATCAGTCAGGGGACTGATCCACTCGGTCACTTTCGGTTTTAATGCGGTTTCGATCATTAGATTTAACCTCTCCTGTAACTACTCAGGCAGAGAGGCTGAAGGCTGAAGACTGAAGGCTATTGAAAAATGGCACTCTTTTTTTATAACTATTATCCACAACAGTGCTTATATTTCTTCCCGCTGCCGCAGGGGCATGGGTCATTCCGACCGATCTTGGCCAGCTTTCTTTCGCTCTTCTTTTCTGTTTGGGCCTCTGCTTTAGCTCCCTCGTGGACCGCCACTAATTCTCTCGGCCTGGCTCTTCCCCTCAGGGTAGGGGCCTCTTCCGCCATTTGAACCCTGAAGATATATTCAACCACTTGCTCCTTCATCCGGAGGCTCAGGTGTTCAAACATCTGGTAGCTTTCGTGCTTATATTCAATCAAGGGGTCTCTCTGCCCATAGGCCCTGAGGCCTATTCCCTCCTTAAGGCTGTCCATGGCATAGAGGTGATCCTTCCATAGATTGTCTATGACCGAAAGCATAAGGTATCGCTGCACCCGATTAAATTGTTCCGGCCCAAGCTCTCTTCTTCGCCCCTCATAGACCTCATTGACTCTCTCTAAGAGGTGACCAAAGAGTTGCCTGTGTTCAAGAGATTTAATCTCATCGGGCCTCATAGTCACACCAAAGGTTTGAGTTAGCCTGGTGCCAAGCCCTTCCACATCCCAATCATCAGGATGGTCGTCCGGCTTACAATAAGAGAGAATAATCTCTTCTAAGACATCTTCCACCATTTCCCGGATATGGTCAGAGATATCAGATTCTTCAAGAACAAGGTCTCGTTCGTGGTAGATGACCTGCCGCTGTTGATTCATCACATCATCATATTCCAGGAGTCGCTTACGGATGTCAAAGTTCTGGCCTTCGACCTGGCGCTGGGCCCTCTCTATGGCCTTGGTCACCCAGGGATGCTCGATTACTTCGCCTTCTTCAATACCGAGTTTATCCATCAAACTGGCGACCTTATCTGAGCCAAAGATTCGCATCAGGTCATCTTCCAGGGAGAGGTAAAATCGAGAAGATCCAGGATCACCCTGTCTGCCGGACCTCCCTCTAAGCTGGTTGTCAATCCTTCTGGCTTCATGTCTTTCGGTTCCAATGATGTGAAGGCCGCCCATGTCCGTGACCCCCTCTCCCAGGACAATGTCTGTTCCCCGGCCGGCCATATTGGTGGCGATGGTTATGGCTCCAGGCTGACCGGCCTGGGCCACTATTTCGGCCTCCTTTTCGTGATACTTGGCATTTAAGACCTGATGTCTGATACCCCGCTTTTTAAGGAGGTCAGAGAGTTTTTCTGATTTTTCCACCGAGATGGTGCCTACCAGAACCGGCCGCCTCAAGTGGGCCAATTCCACGATCTCATCGGTAATCGCCTTGAATTTTTCACGTTCTGTTTTGTAGACCACATCAGAATAATCTGTTCTGATCATGGGCATATTAGGAGGGATGACCACTACTTCTAACTTATAGATCTTATGAAATTCTTCGGCCTCGGTATCGGCTGTTCCGGTCATACCGGCCAGTTTTTCATACATTCTGAAATAGTTCTGGAAGGTAATAGTGGCCAGGGTCTGATTTTCCTGGGCGATCCTGACCCCTTCCTTGGCCTCCAGGGCCTGATGCAGCCCTTCTGAATATCGCCGGCCCGGCATCAATCGGCCGGTGAATTCATCCACGATAACTACCTGTCCCTCTTTAACCAGGTAATCTCGATCCCGTTTAAATAAGGTATGGGCCTTGAGGGCCTGGTTGACGTGATGAGCGATTTCCATATTTCTGGGATCAAAGAGGTTGTCCAGCTTAAGCATCCTCTCCACCCTGGCTACCCCCTCTTCAGTCAAGGCCGCGGTGCGCATCTTCTCATCCACCTGGAAATCACTCTCAGCCTTCAACCCGGGGATAATCCGGTTGATTTTATAGTATTTATCCGTTGATTCCTCGGCTGGCCCCGAAATAATGAGAGGCGTCCGGGCTTCATCTATCAGGATGGAATCGACCTCATCCACAATGGCAAAGAAATGTTTCCGTTGGACCCGAAGACTTCGGTCAGGGACCATATTGTCCCGAAGATAGTCAAAGCCAAACTCGTTATTAGTGCCATAAGTGATATCAGCGGCGTAGGCTTCGCCTCTGTGTCCTACCGGACGAAGATGCCGGTAACGGGCATCACCCTTTTCGTGCTCCGGGTCGTATAGGAAGGCGGATTCGTGTTGGATGGTCCCCACTGAGAGACCCAACAGGTGGTAGATAGGCCCCATCCACTGGGTATCACGTTTGGCCAGATAATCATTGACCGTAACTACATGGACCCCCTCGCCCATAAGGGTATTTAGATAAACAGGCATAGTGGCCACTAAGGTCTTCCCCTCGCCAGTCTTCATTTCCGCTATTTTACCCTCGTGAAGGACAATCCCCCCCATAAGCTGGACATCGAATGGCCGCATATTAACGGTGCGTTTAGCCGCCTCCCGAACAACCGCAAAGGCCTCCGGAAGGATTTCATCCAGGGTTTCTCCATCAGCCAGTTTTTGTTTAAAATAGGGCGTTTTAGCGGCAAGCTGTTGATTAGAAAGGCGGTTTATCTCCTCTTCCCATTCGTTTATTTCATCCACCATAGGCTGAAGTCGTTTTATATCTCTCTCTTGCTTGGTGCCAAAAATCTTGGCTAAAATAGCGTCAAACCACATTCCCATTTTCACCCCTTAGGCTAAGAGTTGAGAAATGAGAGGTCTCTCAACTTTTAGCTCTCACTACTATACACTATTTGTTCCTTATAGTCAAATGAAAAGTTTTCGACCTGTACGGACACAGGTCAAACTTTTTACTTGACTCATCCATTCTTATAAACTATAATGCGAAATTGAGGTGATAAAATCGTAACCGTTCAGCCACCAAGGCACGAAGACACAAAGGGGAAAAAGTATGTGTCTTAGAGAGCAGTAGAGCAATAGAGCAGCAGTTCTGGAACTTTCAGAAAAGTCTTTAACTACTGCGCTACTGCTCTGTTTTGAGCTATTAAGAAATAATCCTGTAACCGTTCAGCACATGATGCTGGATGCTCGATGCTCGATCCTCGATGCTCGATCTTCGATGCTGGTAAAGGATTCAGTATCCAGGATCGAGCATCCAGGATCGAGGATCGAGGTTGTGTCTTTGTGCCTTTGTGGCTGAGGACTTACAAAAAATCAGTGTTTCATCTGTGTCCATCCGTGGCTGAATAGTTACGATTTGCTGGTGTGGGCTCAATTTCGCGGTATGGCCATCCTGACAATGGAGGAATTCCTGAAGGTAAATCTTCTTTATTTAATCACCGAGTTAAATGTAGGTGGGGCTGAAAAGGTCCTGGCCCGACTTGTGGCCGGGTTGAATAAAGAGCGCTATCGGGTTTTGGTCTGTTCTTTACAAAAAAAAGGGCCGGTGGCTGATGAGATAGAACGCAGCGGAATTAAGGTTGTTAGTTTGGATATGGAGGGAAAGCTGAATCTCAAGGCCCCGTTGAAACTTTTCTCCCTGCTGAAAAAAGAGAAAGTCGACATCCTCCACTCTTATCTCTTTCATGCTAATCTCCTAGCGCGAATAGTCGGCTGCTTAGCCAAGACGCCCATTATCATCTCCTCAGAGAGAATTATGGAGATGGAGGGACGACACCGGACAATTATAAATAGATTGACTGCCCCCTTAGCCGACTGTATCACAGCCAATTCTAATTCAGTCAGAGAATTTATCAGGTGCCGGATAGGCATTGATCCCCAAAAATTAGTGACCATATATAATGGTCTGGATGTCTCGAATTTTCGGGAAAAGGAAGACAGGGCAGAGGTAAAGAAGAAATGGGGCATTGCTCCGGATAAAGTGGTGATCGGTTGTGTGGCCCGATTGGATCCCCAGAAAGGGCATGAATATCTTTTTAAAGCAGCCGTCAAGGTAGTGGATAGGCATCCCGAGGTGGTCTTCTTACTGGTAGGCTATGGCCCGCTCAGGAAAAAATTAGAAGATATGGCGGAAGAATTAGGATTGGCCTCAAAGGTTATCTTCACCGGGGCCTGTAATGATGTCCCCCAGATGCTTTCGATAATGGACATCTTTGTTCTTCCCTCACTCTACGAAGGCTTTCCTAATGCGGTGCTTGAAGCCATGGCGGCTTCAAGGCCGGTAATTGCTACCTCAGTGGCCGGCACTCCCGAAATAGTAATGCACCACCAGACAGGCATCCTGGTGCCGAGAGCAAATCCGGAAGCACTGGCTGAGGCCGTCAACACGCTCCTTCAAAATCCGGAAAGGGCCAGGGAAATGGGACAGGCTGGTCGGTTACGGGTGGAAGATTATTTTAGTCTAGAGAAAATGGTCAAAAAAACAGAGGAATTGTATGAAAAGCTAATCGAAAAAAAGCGGGGAGCATTATGAAAAACTACAAATTCTGGGTCAGCATTCTACTTAGCATTTTTTTCCTCTGGCTGGCCGTGCGAGGGGTCGACCTTGATGAGATGATAGAAGCGATTGCTAAGGTTAGTTGGGTTTATATTATTCCTATCGGAGTGGTCAGCTTAAGCACTTTTATTCTCCGGGCCTTCCGGTGGAGGTACCTGCTCAGTTATGAAAAACACATCAGGCTTCACTCACTTTTTTCCTATACCATTATTGGGTTTATGGCCAACAATGTCTTTCCTTTACGGATTGGCGAGCTGGTTCGGGCTTACATTATTGGCAAAAAGGAAGAAATCTCTAAGATCCGCTCTTTAGCCACTATTATCATGGAGCGAATATTCGATGGCCTATCTTTACTTTTTTTTCTAACCCTGGTTCTGCTTTACCACCCTGGTTTTCCTGATTGGGTAAAAGAAATGGGTCTGATGCTGGCCCCTGTCTTCTTTCTTGCTTTTGGCGGGCTTATTGTATTGGAGTGGCATCAAGACTGGTTCCTGAAGTTTACCCATTGGCTGACGGGACATATTTCACCTAAACTGTCAAGTAGAGTAGTGGGCAGTTTACAGTCCTTTATCCACGGACTGGCTATCTTACGTCGAATAGATCATCTTCTGATAACTTTTTTTCTCTCTTTAGCCCTTTGGGTAGTTTATGCCGGTATGTTCTACCTGGCCCTTCAGGCTTTTCATATCCATCATTTACCCTTGTATGCTTCTTTGTTCGTTCTGACAGTGACTGCCTTTGGGGTGATGCTCCCTTCTTCACCTGGTTTTATCGGCCCCTTTCAGTATTTTTGCGCCAAGGCCCTTCTTCTGATGGGGCTTAAAGATAAAAGCCTGGCTTTAAGCTATGCCTTCTTCCTTCACGCTATTCAGTATGTCCTTATTACTTTAGTTGGTTTGGGCTATCTTTGGAAGGAAAATCTCTCCTTTAGTGATCTGAAGAAGGCCAAGGAAACGAATGAAGTTTAAGGCAGGAGGAGGTTAAGGCCGGTTACAGAAGTTACCGACGGAAAACCTGGGCGTCGGGGAAGGGATTCCAGCAACCCCGGCGAGCCTGGAAAGCAGGGACACAAATCTCTGGAATCAGCCTGCCGAACGACAACGTTGAAGCGTACACAGGGCACCACACAGACCGTAGGGAAGACCGCACTTCCCAAAGTTTGATACAGCCTCGTTAAAGAGTGAGGGGGCGCAAGTCTCAAGAGCAGATGGCGATGGTTCCTTCGCAAGCTCAGGACATGGTTAACGGGCCAGAAGCTACCACAGAGAGAGCGCTTTGGTGAGTTCTCCGAGGGTCTGCCGGGGTTCACTTTAGAGCGTGGTATGTGTGGAGAGAAGCATCAGGGACTTGGGATGCCCCAGCGGTTCCTGGGCTGGTACATGGGTTTAGGAGAGTCAGAAACCACTGGGGAGTCAGATCAGCCCATAGTACTCAGAGAACGGTAGGGCCGTTCACAGGGGGAAGGGGCTGACAGTCATTCGTAGCCTGCATAGGCAACATTGGCCGGACAAGGAGGGCCGGGAGTCAATGTCCACTTTCTTGCAGGGAATAGCGAAGAAGGCTCGGGCTGGGCGGGTCTACTAGGGCCGAAGGCGGAAGCAAGGATAACTGAAGAGCCCGATGCGGGAAAACTGCATGCCGGGATCTGTGCGGGGGCGGTCAGGTAACTAGCCGTCCTACCGCGATGGCTGTCAAAAAATAAACTGTGGGGGTGATTGTTATGCCACGATTGACAATGGAAGGGGTGTATCATAAGGGGATTATTATTCCCCAAGAAGAGGTGCCATATAATTCGGATATGCGAGTCTTGATTACATTTACTAAAAAAATTCCAAGGAGGGAACTTTATGCTTACACTCCCCAAATTCAGAAGGCATTAGCAAAAGCAGAGGCAAACTATAAGGCAGGTAAATTCAAGGAATATAAAGATGCGGATACCTTATTCAAGGATTTGAATAATGCTGCTTGAAAGAAAAATTGCCAAAGATGATAATTTTGATAAGTATTATGACGCTTTGCCAGAATACATCAAAAGAAAGTTTGAGAAGCAAGTAAGGTTTTTGTTGAAGAACCCAAAACATCCATCGCTGAAGATTCATCGATTTGAAAGTATTAAAGGATTGTGGGAATTTTATGTAGATGATTACTATCGATGTTTGTTTTCAATCGAAAGTAACACTTACCTTCTTAAATGGGTTGGAACCCATCTGCAGATGGAGAGGAAGTAGTGTTTTTTAAAAAAGGGATAAAAAGCGTTAATTTAGCTAGATAAGTAAGTATCTTAAGACACGAGAAAATTGCAAAGCGGACTTTTTGCCTAACCAATCGCTGAAGATACGTCGGGATCTGTGCGGGGGCGGTCAGGTAACTAGCCGTCCTACCGCGATGGCTGTCAAAAAATAGCGACTGGAGATTGGAAAGGATATGAAAGCAAAGGCAATTCCTGACGATGTGAGAAAAAGTGTTGAAGAAATCGTCGAGCGATTCAACCGCGAGAACTTGAGGAGAGACGACTGCTACTACTCAGTGCGGTTCAGAGGGAGATGCGCTTATCTTGACCGATACGCCTATGGCAAGGTGGGGCCAATATGCTGCCTCAGGTATACAGGAAAGATGGATGGCTGGGAATTCGCCATATTCAAGTGGAGCAGTGAAACATACGATCCAAAAGAGTGGATGTTCCCAGGCATTAGCCTTGTAGATGGAACCATTGAAGGGGCAATGAAGGCTGGATTGAAAGCATATCCGGTATAACAACATGATGGAGCCGACCGCGCATCAGGCATACGATGTTTGGGCAGGCATTGTGGGATTGGCTCTCCGCCTTTGGCAGTTTTTCCATAGTTCTACGCGGCGGCTCATCGCGGGCGTTAGATGGTTCGAGAATTGAGACATGTTGACATGCTCCGCTCGCCCAAAACAACACCGCTTGGTGCTTGAGGCGAGTAGGAGTATTTGAGGAGGTGGGAGAAATGGGGCACTGAAAAGTACAAAACCAGAAGAGAAAGGGAACGGTGATAGACTATGCCAAAATTATACAACAAAGGAGTGATTTAAATGAGAAAATCAGTTATCCATGATAAAATAATGGAAGAAATTAAATTTATTCCAGAAGATAAACTGTCAGAGATATACGATGTTATTCATTATTTTTGGATAGGTTTGCAAAAATCTAAAGTGAATATTAACCAGATAATGCAATTTGCCGGTTGCTGGAATGATATTCCTGAAGATGCATTTAATGATTTTTTAGAAGAAACCAGACAACGTAGAAGTCAGGCTTTTTCAAGGAGACGAAGCGGTGGAACCAGTATTAGTTGATACAGACATCCTATCCCTGTTCTTTAGAAACCAGGATAATGTTGTCTCTAATTTCAAAAAATATCTTAACCGGTACGAAAAAATAAATCTGAGTATCATTACCTACTATGAAATTCTTAGTGGTTTAAAACACAGAGACGCATTGAAACAACTAGACTCATTTCTGGAGTTTACAAAGCATAACACTATTCTATCGTTAACTAAAGAATCAGTTATGATTTCATCGGATTTATACAGTAATTTGCGAAAAGCAGGAAGACCGATCGATGATATTGATATCATTATTGCAGGTATTGCTTTGTCAAACAATCTTGTTCTTGTGACCAATAATGAAGAACATTTCAGAAATATCAAAGGCTTAGAAATTTTGAATTGGAGTAAAAAATAAGGCGACTTTGTCTAACACAGGTTAAAAGATTGACATCGGAACGTGAGTTAGGGCAGGTCTTGATTATGGAACACAGAAATAAGAAGAAAAGAAAAAAGACGGCGAAGTGGGACTTTTGTCTAACCAGTCGCTGCACCTGACAGTGGGGGCTGGGGTGTGTTTGAGATAGTTTTGTGATTTATCTAGGTTTTACCTTGCTAATAAAGTTTAGTGGTAATTCTCCCCGCAGCAGGTGAGCGTGCTCGTTAGTGGTAGATGAGACTGAATTTGTTCATGCGGAGAGAAATATAGAAAGAGGTTTTGGGATAGGCTCTTAGGGGCTGGATGGCTGAGTAGTAGCTACCTTCAAGTTTGAGGTGGAGTTTTCAGTAAAGTATGTTTCCATTATCTTTCTGGCGATCGGGGCAGCGGCGGCACCGCCGTGACCACCGTGTTCGACCAGCACAGAGACAGCTAATTCAGGTTTATCTACCGGCGCAAAGCACATGAACCAGGCATGATCTTCTCCATGCGGGTTCTGGGCCGTGCCCGTCTTGCCACCGATCCTTAAGTCCTTGATTTTGGCCTGCCAGCCTGTACCTCGCGAGACCACCCCCTCCAGGGCATTGTGAAGCAAAGATAAGGTAGTTCGCTTTAGAGAAAATTTCCGCAACAACTGAGGTTCAAAAGAATTTATTACCTTTCCGTCAGGACTATGGATGGCCTTCACTACCAACGGCTTATATATCCTCCCCCCGTTGACTACCGCCGCCATGAGGTTAGCCAATTGAATAGGGGTAGTCAAGAGATAGCCCTGGCCAATACTAAAATTAACCGTTTCTCCCAGGTGCCATCGTTCACCTAAAGTCTTTTTTTTCCAGGCTGGATCAGGGACAAGACCCGGCTTCTCATGAGGAAAGGAAATTTGAGAAAACTGACCAAGCCCAAAATTTCTGGCCATTTCAGCCATTCTTTCCGCGCCTACCTTGAGTCCTAACTGATAGAAGTAGACATTACAGGAATGGATAATAGCTTCTTCCAGGTTCTTCCAGCCATGTCCCTGTTCCTTCCAGCAGGCATATCTCCTGCCTAAATAGTAGCTTCCTCCGCAGTAAAAGGTTTCTGAAGGCTTAACCAGATTATTTTCCAGGGCAGCCGAAGCCACCACTATCTTGAACTGAGATCCGGGAGAATATTGAGCAGAAATGGCCCGGTTTAGCAAGGGATAACGGGGATCAGAAAAGAAATCTTTAATCTTGATCTTCTTCTGGGGGCTGACAAACACATTTGGGTCAAAAGCCGGTTTACTGGCCATAGCCAGAATTCCCCCAGTATTAACATCCAGAACAACCACTGCCCCGCGGCTGTCGCCTAAGGCCTCCTCAGCCGTACGCTGCAGGGCATAATCGATAGTCAAGGTTAAATTGTCTCCCAGAGTGGGGTCTTTTCTGGAGATGGTCCCAAGTCTACGCCCCTTTACGTCTACCTCTACTTGTTCTACTCCATTTTCCCCCCTCAGGTAATCGTCAAACTCTCTTTCTACCCCCGCCTTTCCAATCAAATCCCCGGAACGATACCCTTTCTGCCTTAGTTCCTCCAATTCCGCCCCGCTTACCTCCCCCAGATAACCGATGATGTGCGCGGCCAGATCACCGTAGACATAGTCCCTTCGGGGGCTTACCTGAATAATTACCCCCGGCAGGTCTATCTTTCTTTCAGCCACCTGGGTCATAGTCTTTCGGTCAACGTCCTGGATAATTAAGGCCGGATTAAAAGGGCAATGGGCTTCTTTAGACAGGCGCTCTCTTATCTCGGTGGGAGAAAGATTCAATATCCGACTTAAGCCAGTGATGGTGCGTTCTAATATCTGGGGAGAAAGCCCAAGCTGGATAACAGAAATATCAAAGGAAGGGCGATTTCTAACCAGCACCGTGCCTTTTCGGTCAAGGATCCTACCCCGGGGAGCCGTGACAGGAATGAATTGAATCCGGTTCTCCTCTGATTCTTTTTTGAACCCTCCTCCTTGAAGGATTTGGACCTGATAAAGACGAAGCACAACCACGGAAAAGAAGAAGGCAAATATGGTGCCTACTATTATTATTTTCCTCCGGGCAAGCTTTATATCTTCCCTGGTAGTATTTGAATAAATCATGGGCACTTTTTTGTCGCCTCACTCGAGGCTCGATCATCCAGCCTTATCACGATAGGCAAGCGGCTATCCGAGCTAAGGATTGACTTAGCCTGAAGGCCGCTCTTTGCAAATGTTGGTAACACCAGAGCGACCTTCTGGCCGTTCTGAGGGCTCCCTCTTCTTGAATGGCCGCATCGTCAATGTAAGCCATATAGCTCAGCCCACTTAGCGGGTCCCTCAGTCGAATGGCCTCATCGATCTTATCCAGTCGGCTAATAATAGGATTGATTTCTGACTGGCGGTCCTGGCCCGCCTTTAAGATCTGATAGAGATTTCTGGAGAGGCTAACTCCTTCCTCAGCCAACTGGGCAATCTGGGTAAATCCAATTCCTATCTGGGCTAATGTCTTGCTCAAATTAAAGTCAGTAGTTACGGCAGAGCGACTGGTAATTCGATCAAGAGTCGGATTTAATTCGATAGCCAACCTTTTGGCCACCATAGTCAGGATTTCTTTCTCAGAGATAATATCTGTGCCGTCTTTCATCCCTTGCCAGATATTGAGGAAACAATAACGCAGGATCTCCCTGATTACCTCTGATGGATTAGTTTCTCCCTTATTCAAGGGAAAGTAGGCGAAAGATCTGGTCGGTTCTTCATCCCCGGAATAGAATAGATCGATCTGCTGGAAAGATAAGGCGGTGATAGCTTCCTTGGCTTTGTCCCCATCCCTTTCCAGTAAGATTCGGGCGGCTGAAATAACTGCCTCCGGCGTGATTAACTCCATGCAGGTGTGTTCTGGACAGGTAACCTTAGCACATCCCCGGCAGGGAACCTTAGCCTGAAGGACGAGATGGCCCGGGCCGTAAGGCCCTACCCAGTTTGGTCCGGCTATTACTACAACCGGTGTGCCAACTGCTCCGGCAATGTGGGCTGGGCCAGTGTCTCCGGAAATGAACAATCGGCAGTTAGCTAACCAGCCGGTTAGTTCTCTGAGGCTGGTTTGACCGGCCAGATTCAGGGGGGATGGCGCACCCACTTCGTGGGTACCCGGGATGGCGGAATTCCGCACCTGAGCCGAAATCTGGGCGGCCCGGTCCTGATCATCTTTGCCCCCGAAGATAACTACCTGCGCCCCATAGGCTTCAGCTAAAAGGTCTACCAACCGGGCAAAATATTCCACCTTCCAGCGTCGAGAAGGATAATTAGCCCCAGGATGTATCCCAATCAATTTCGGATTTTCCATGCCGCCTTCTGCATTCCGCCTGCCGCCTTCCGATATAGTTGTTCTCCGCTTAGAAGGATTGACATCAGCCATCAGCAGGTGAATCTCGACCGAACTCAGGGGATTAAGGTGGCATCGTTCCGGATTGGTCGTAATCCAATATTTGTAATGTATCCAGGGATGTCCTAAAACTACAGGCTGGCTGTTATCGGTCACAGTTAAGCCCCAAACATCTTTATTAGTAATCAATTTAGTCAGGAAGGCGCTTCGGGGGGAGGTATGCAGGTTAATGACCAGATCAAATTGCTCGGCATAAACAGGCTCAACCCAGGCCATTAGTTCTCTTATGGTTTCATCTACCTTACCGGCGATCAGTTTCTTGGCCCATTTGGCTTTTTCAAAGACAATAACTTTGTCCAGGTTAGGATCATCCCTGACCAATTCAGCCGGCGCTTCCTCGGTCAGGAAACATATCTTTGCCTCTTTGAACTTTTCTCGAAGCCCCCAAAAAACCGGGGTGGTGTAAACCACATCCCCAATAGAGGAAAGTTGAATAAGCAGGATACTCTCCGGCTCTCTTGTCTGAGAGGTTAAAAGATACTTAAGGCCTACCCCTTTAGCCCAATTTCTTTGCAGGATAGATTGGGCCAGTAATTGGTATAGTTTCAAGTTCTCGGCACCCGCTGGCCGGTCGTCGAGTTTCGAGTTAAGATCACCTGTCACTTGAATTTGCTTTAAGATTTCCAGCTTCCGAATTATTTAAGCACGATTTATTTCTTCATCAGTAAATTTTAACGGTCTAAATACCCTCTTCCAATAATGGGGGTCCAAGGTCTTCTTTCCCCTAATGACAGGCGCTGAAAATCTTTTCCCTTTGACATGTCCTTCTACGAGGTATCACGGTCAGTTCCTTTTCGGTTCCGCCCAGTTTGGCAAGCTTTTTACTACTTTCCATAGCAATTAAGGCTTTCAAACCGCGATTAACCAGGGATACTTTTTCCTTAATACCCGTCAATTTTGATGCCTTCTCAAGCAATTCATCTTCTATGTTTAATGTCGTCCCCATGGTTTTTCCCCCTCGTATACTATTGGGTTTTTAACATGCTGGCCTCTCCTTGCTATTATATTAGCCCATCTTCTCCCCCTCTGTCAAGATAAAAATCAAGCCTGGGCAGGGATCAAAATGGATCTACTGAGCGATCAGAGTTTCGAGTTAGGCCGATCTTGCCTTTCTTTGTCCCCTCATCACATTTCAAGAGGTAGATGTATCTCCCCTGAATTTCCTCTCTACTTTACATCTGATTCAAAAACAAACAACCCGTTACTGACCGGCCTCTCCGCGCCGTCAGAGGGAGAATTTACCACCCAGTTATTGTAAAAGAGCGTGGTTGATCCGCCTCCGTCCAGATTCATAGCATTCTGTGCCCCCAGTTCCACCAAAAAAGAAGCTAATTCATACAAGGTCATCCCCACACTCTTTTTCTGTCGGCCGTCTACTCCCACCAGGAGAAGTTTGTGGTCGAAAGTCACGCCGATAGCCGACCGGGGGGCACGAAAGCATCTTATGTCTGAGCGGATCATTTCCCGGCCGGAGGTGATATAAACCTGGCCGTTTTTGACCAACCGAGGCCCTCCACTTAAGGCGTGAACGGCTTCAGGCCAACCGTCTTCAAGTCCCACGTCCAATTCCACCTCATCCCAGATTCTTAATTTTTTCCCAGGGAAATCCTGGCCGGCACCAATCGAGACCACATACCCTTCTTCAGGTATATAAGCATTACCCTGGCTAAGATGAAAGATATGACCTTGCAGGATGGTTATTTCACTCGTCTTATAAGGAGTGATTTTAGTTCTGGTTCGTTCTCCGTAGTGGGGGGTGTAAAGGATGGTCTCTTTTTGGGAGGCTCGCCGGCGATTGATCCCATCAATAGGTAAAGATAATTCAAGGGATTTTAAGATCAAGCGGGCGTTAAACTTGATATTTCCCCAAAGGACATCCTTCTCGTCGGTGATGCCAAAAACCGTTCTATTGAGAATCGGTTCACTAATCATCCAGCCGTCGATCATCAGCATCCCCAGGGGGTTACCCGAGAGGTCAAAATAGGTTCCATTGATTCCGGCTACTGCCCCAAATCGAGCCGCCATATCACTGATCCGCTCCAGGCCGGGAATCTTTCCCCTAGCCAGAACCGGTTTAAAATAAATACCCGAATCATTCAGGTCAATCTGTAATACATTTGCCCTTACCGGCCCATGGGGGGTGTGGCGGATATAGGTAAAATGTTCTATCCCCTCTCCGGCTGCCTGTCCCAAGGGGATTAATATCAAGAATGATAGGAGGAGCAGGTGGAATACGGATAGCGAATGGCCGATGGCGGATTTGAGCCGCTTCATAAGTCTAACCTCTGATCTCCAACTTCTAATTTCTGACTTCTGGACTCTGGCCGGGCCTGCCTCCTTCAATGAAATTCCGAAGAATACTCTTTCCCACTTTAGTCAGGATAGATTCCGGATGAAACTGGACCCCCTCTACATCCAGTTCCTTATGCCTGACCCCCATAATCTCACCTTCTTCGGTCCAGGCAGTAATATTCAGGCAGTCTGGCAGGCTGTCTTTCTCAATGATAAGCGAATGGTATCTGGTGGCCTCAAAAGGATTCTCTATCCCCCGGTAGAGGCCTACTCCGTAATGGTGAATCATAGAGGTCTTACCGTGCATCAGCCTGTCAGCCCCAATTACTTTTCCTCCGTAGACATGCCCGATACACTGATGGCCCAGACACACCCCTAAAATGGGAATCTCCCCCCCAAATCTTCGGAGGACATCATTAGATACCCCCGCATCCAGGGGTGTCCCTGGTCCGGGTGAAATAACGATCCAGTTAGGGGAGAGCTTTTCTATCTCAGCGATAGTGATTTTATCGTTTCGATAGGTCTCCAATCGGTAAAGGTCTTTATCGACCTTGTCCTGACATAGCTCTCCCAGGTATTGCACCAGGTTATAAGTGAAGGAATCGTAATTGTCAATCATTAGAATCATTGTTCATCTCCTTTGCCATCTTATTTTGTATCTACTTAAAATCAAGTTAAAAAAGTAAGCTCATTACAGATTATAGTGCTATGGGTTAAGTTTCATCTCCTTTTGTCCTGACAGCGTCGGCATAAGAGCTTCCCCTCCCTTGATGGGAGGGGTTAGGGGGGTGG